>PUMC01000027.1 GCA_003552425.1 Candidatus Acetothermia bacterium
AGCGGACTCCCAGCTTGTCTTGGTGGTGTAGGCGCCCACGGTGATCACCCGGCGCGCGTTCCCCGGTTCGGACACCGTAGAGCGGCTGTCCCCTTCCACGAAGTACCCGGCGGACGGGTCCGTGACCCAGGCGTCCACGCGCCCGCCCTCATCCAGGGGGACGAACGAGATCCGCCACTGCGAGCCGTAGGCGGCGCTGCTCAGGTCCACATACACCACTTTGTCGTTGTTGCGGATGTCCCGGCCGGTGGGGTTCTCGAGCCACACGTTCCCCGAGGGTGTCCATAGTGACCGGGCGTCGCCGGGGTGCGCGGTGGTTGTCTCCCCGCCGGGGGCGGTGACCGTCACGCTGAAGTGGGCATCGCCGTCGTGCCAGAACTCCACGGGCACGTTGCTCCCCTCGGCCCGGAGCCGCCAGGTGATCGGCGCCTCGACATCGCTGCCGACGTGGATTTTGTCGTGCCCTTCGTTGCCCGCGGCGACGACCACTGCTCTTCCCGGGCGGTCGACGAGTGCGTCGATGGCCTGTTCGAAGTTCGAAGTGCCGTCGTGAGGGCCGCTATGTCCACCAAGCGACAAGTTCACCACCGCAGGGAGGCCTGTCTGATCGGCGACCTTGAACACGAACGCCACTCCGTCCACCACGCCGTCGGTGTAGAAGGTGGTCTTGACGATCACCAGATCGGTGTCCGGGGCGACACCCGTGTAACCGGCTGCCCCTCCCCCGGCAGCGATGCTCGCCACGTGGGTCCCATGACCGTGCGTATCGACGGTGGGAAGGGGGCTGCCCACCAGGCTGGCCTCGATACGGCTGCGGCCGTATACACGGCCATAGGTGTAGTTGTACCAGGCAGCGCTTCCGTCGGCGGTCAGCGTTTGGTCCCACAGGGAGAGAATACGGCTTCCTTCGGCGAACCCGTCGTCGGACCGGTCCACCCGGAAGTCCGGATGCGTGACGTCGATGCCTGTATCCACGACACCCACGATGACGCCCTTTCCGGTGGTCCCACGGGGGCCCGTCCACGCGGCCTCGCCCCCCACCTCGGGTACGGAGATGTCGAGGAGCGGATGGACAGGCCGGGCCGCTTCCACGAACGCCACCGCTGGATGGGCGGCGAGCTCCTCGAGCCGCGTCACCGAGGCCAGCCCGGTGAGGACCGTGCCATGGCGCGCCTGAACCCTGAGGCCGGGGAGCGGTCCGCTGTAGGGACGGTCCGTACGCACGAGCACGCCCACTTGGGCATCTTCCCACGCCCGCACGGGGATCGCAATCGGGTCGGGGCTCAGGTGCGCCGGGGGGAGGCGCTGATCGTCCCACGCCAGGGGAACTCGGTGAACGAGCTGCTCCGGGGCGACGAGGAGGCGGTACACCGGGGAGGCCAGGGCGCGGAGCACGGGATCGAGGCGTACCGGCTCCGCATACGCAGCACCGGCCAGTCCACTCAGGATCAGGGTGAAGAGTGCCAAGCGTAGCAGCTTGTGCAGCATAGACCGCATTGTACTAGCAGGCAGTAGATGGGGAAAGGAACGGTTGCGTACGCTGGTGCCATGGGTACAATCGCCATTGGAGAAACTGATGAACGGAAGGCCCCCTGCGCAGCGGAACCTCCGCACCATCGCTTTCATGCTGGTGGTGCTGGTGCTCGGCCTCATCCTGGCTCAGCAATTCTGGCCCAGTGTTGAGCGCGGGCCGACGACCCTTTCGTATTCCAACCTCTTGGAACGCATCCGTTCCGACGAGGTGGTGCGCGTGGAGATCCGCGGCAGCCGTGTAACCGGCGAACTGACGACGGGTGAGGAGTTTGTCACCGAAGGGCCTGCCGAAGGATCCCCGGTGTGGGCCGAACTCACGTCGAAGCTCGAGGAGCGGGGGGTGTCCGTCACGTTCAAGCCCGCTGCCGAGGGTACATGGCTCCTCACGGCGCTCATGTACATGCTCCCCGTGGCCCTGATCATCGCCTTCTGGATGTTCATGATGCGCCGCATGCAGCAAGGCGGGGGAGCACTCCAGTTCGGGCAGTCCCGTGCCCGGTTGGCGAGCAAGGAGTTCACGAAGATCTCGTTCAAGGATGTGGCGGGGATCAACGAAGTTATCGACGAGATACGGGAGATCGTGGAGTACCTGCGCGAACCGTCGCAGTTCGTACAGTTGGGGGCGCAGATCCCCAAAGGCGTGTTGCTCGTGGGGCCGCCCGGTACGGGCAAGACGCTCATCGCGCGGGCCATCGCCGGCGAGGCCAGCGTGCCCTTCTTCTCGATCACCGGTTCGGACTTCGTGGAGATGTTCGTGGGCGTGGGTGCCGCCCGTGTGCGGGACATGTTCCAGAAGGCGAAGGCCAGTGCTCCATGCATCGTGTTCATCGACGAGATCGACGCCGTGGGCCGGAAGCGCGGTGCGGGACTGGGGGGCGGTCACGATGAGCGCGAACAGACCCTGAACCAGCTTCTTGGGGAGATGGATGGGTTTGAGCACAACGCGGGGGTCATCGTGCTGGCGGCCACGAACCGCCCCGACGTTCTCGACCAGGCACTTCTGCGCCCGGGGAGGTTCGACCGGAAGATCGTCGTTCCCCGGCCCGACCTTCACGGCCGCGAGGCCATCCTCAAGATCCACACGCGCACGAAGAAGCTTGGTCCTGATGTGGACCTCGGGCGTCTGGCCCGCCGCACCCCTGGGTTCGTGGGTGCCGACATCGAAAACCTGTCTAACGAAGCGGCGCTTCTGGCTGCGCGGTCGCGCAAGGATCGGATCGAGGCGACCGATTTCGACGAGGCGCTGGATCGGGTACTCACGGGGTTGCGCCGACGGGGTCTGTTCATCACCGAGCGGGAGAAACAGCACATTGCCTTCCACGAGGCGGGGCATGCCCTCCTGGGGTGGTTGCTCCCGCACACGGATCCGGTGCACAAGATCTCCATCGTTCCCCGCGGCGACGGCGTGCTGGGGTTCACGCTGCAGCTCCCCGAAGAAGATCGTTACATCATGTCCCAGGATGAGCTCGCCGATCGGCTGACGGCCCTGCTCGGGGGCCGGGTGGCGGAGGAACTCGTGTTGAACTCCCGTACCACCGGCGCTCAGGATGACCTCAAGCAGGCCACGCAGATCGCCCGGCGGATGGTCGTGGAGTTCGGGATGTCCGAGGCGCTGGGCCCGATCAGCCTGGCCGGCGAGCGGACCAACGTGTTCCTCGGCGAGGAACTCGTGCGCAGCGACGAGCACTCCGAGGAGCTGTCGGCCACGGTCGATCGGGAGGTGCGGGCGCTGTTGGACCGGAGCTACGCGAGCGCCAAGGATCTCCTCACGCGCAACCGGGCGCGGTTGGATCGGCTGGCCGAGGAACTCCTTAGCCGAGAGACGATCGACGGTAAGGAGCTTGACGGGCTGCTCAAGGACCTCGCCCCCGAGCCGGCGGCATGAACGCCCGCCGCGTGGCCCTGCTGGGGGCGACGGGATCGATCGGCGTCCAGACGCTGGACGTCCTCCGCACGCTGAACGCCGAGGGGTATCCCCTATCCGTGACCGCGCTGGCCGCGGGAACCCGTGTGGAACCGTTGGCCGCTGCCGCCCGTGAGCTGGGTGCACGTGTGGTAGGGGTGGGCGGCCCCGACGAAGCCCAGACAATCCGCAAGCTCCTCCCTGAGGATGTGGAGGTGGTGCACGGCCCCGCGGGGCTGGAGCAGCTGGCCCGTCGTGACGACGTCGACCTCGTGCTGAACGCTGTGGTGGGTGCAGCGGGACTGCGGGCGACACTGGCCGCGCTCGGAGCGGGGAAGCTGCTCGGCCTTGCCAACAAGGAATCGCTTGTGGTGGGCGGCGAACTCGTGCGCGCGCTTGACGCGGACTCCGACAGGATTATCCCGGTCGATTCCGAGCATGCCGCCCTGTTCCAACTGCTTCAGGGGGTCGATCGGTCGGAGGTGGAGCGCCTGTGGATCACCGCGTCGGGCGGTGCGTTCCGTGATCTCCCCCCGGAGGCGCTGGCCCGGGTGACCGCGGACCAAGCGCTCGCTCACCCCACATGGCGGATGGGGCCCCGGATCACGGTGGACTCGGCTACGCTCGTCAACAAGGCCTTTGAGGTGATCGAGGCGTACCACCTGTTCGCCGCCGATTGGGCGAGCATCGATGCGCTGCTTCATCCGCAGTCGATCATCCACGCGCTCGTGGCGTTCGTGGACGGCACGGTGCTGGCGCAGCTGGGACCCCACGATATGCGGATCCCCATCCGCTACGCGCTCACGCACCCGGCACGGCTCGGCCAGCCGCCGGCGCGGCTTCCGCTTGGCGGACAGTCGCTCGACCTTGCGCCGATTCCACCGGATCGTTACCCGGCCTTCCACACCGTACTCGAGGCGGGCAAGGCCGGAGGCACGGCACCTGCGGTGGCCAACGCCGCCGATGAGGTGCTGGTGGCGGCGTTCCTTGAGGGAACGATTTCCTTCCCGGCCATCGCCGAGGGGCTGGACGACGTCCTGGGGCGACACCGCGTGCAACCCGTGGACAGCCTGGAGGCCGTGGAGGCCGCCGACGGTTGGGGCCGGGTGGAGGCGCGCCGGTTCGTGGAGCGCGCGTGATGAAGGGCATACAATGGGAGCTATGACGCTCACGAAACGCACTGATTACGGTGTCCGTGTTCTCTATGAGCTGGCCGCCGAGCCCGATCGCTACCATTCCGCCCGAGCGTTGGCCGACCGGCACTACGTGCCGGAGGCCTTCCTACGCAAGATTCTGATGGACCTGCGCCAGGCGGGGATCGTGGTGGCCCAACGGGGGCGCACCGGGGGCTATCGGCTGGCTTCGAATCCGGAAGAGATCTCGTTGGGGCGGGTGTTGGACGCGCTGAGCAGCCAGGTGGTGCGGTTGCCCTGTGTGTCCGGTACGGTGTGTGATCGGGACGGTGACTGTCCGATCTGGCCCCTGTGGCATTACCTCGAGGAGCGGTTCGCCCGGGAGTTGGACCGTATCCACCTGGGGTTTGTGGTCCAGCTGGGGCAACGTGAAACGGAGGCCGCCCATGCACCCTACTGAGGCAGCGGTGCGGGACGTCCTGAGGGAACACGTGGTAGATCGCGAGCAGGGGATCAACGTGGTGGACTTGGGGCTCATCTACGAGGTGCAGATCGCAGACGGTACGATCGCCGTCGACATGACGCTCACCCACCCGAATTCGCCCCAGGCAGGGGAACTCCCGGCGCGGGTGGAGGAAGCGCTCCGGACAGCGTTTGCGGACTACGATGTCGAGGTCAGCCTCGTCTGGGAGCCCTCCTGGGGCCCCGAGCGGATGTCCGACGAGCTACGACAACACTTCGCGGGCCGCTGACCATGGCGGTCTGTGTCCTCTGTGATCAGCGCACCGGGGATCGCGCCTGCCCGGCGTTGGGCCGGCGCATCTGCAGTGCCTGTTGTGGAGCGCACCGGCGAAAGACCGTGCGCTGCATCCCCAGTTGCACGTTCCTCGTGGCTGCTGAGCGGCACCTGCGCGAGCGCCGAGCGCGCGAGCTCGTCCAGGCATGGACCGAGTGGCAAGGGCGCCTCTCCGCCGACGGGCAGGAGGACCTGTGGCCCTATGTGGAGGCTCTGGCCCAGCTCCTGGCGGACATGCTTCACAGGAACGATGCCGACGACGAGCACGTGGAGAGCGCGGTCGCGTTTCTGGCACAGACGCTGTCCCCGATCACGATCGTTGGGGCAGCCCCTCCGATGCTGGGGAGAATGCTGGCCGAGACGCTGTTGCCGCTCGTTCAGGAAGGACGCCTGTCGGCGCCGCGGCTGCGCGATGCCGCACAGGCGCTGTCCGATTGGTTGGGTGCCTACCGCAGCACCGCGGACACCCATAGGTTTGTGCACGGGCTTTTGGGGCTGATCCCCCCGCAGCAAGAGAAGCCCCCAGGGCAGCAGGGCGGCCTCATCGTACGGCCCTGACCCAGCGCCACACCCCGAAGCGCACCGCCGCGACGGTGAACACCCCTATACCGAGCGCTACACCCGACGCGACCCGCGCCCATGGAGCAAGCGTTGCCAAAAGGAATCGGTCGGCGCCCGCCACGGAAAGTCCCATCAGGGCAGCGGAAGCAGCGGCGCCCATCACCGGTCGCAGCGGTACCCAACCCGTCCCCCTGCGCCACAGGAGCCAGCCCTGGGCCAGGGCGTTGACCCAACCGGCTACCCCGGTGGCCAAGGCAAGCCCGAACGTCCCCCATGGGCCCACCCACCATAGGTCAAGGCCGATGTTGACGAGGACGGCAACGGCGCCGGTGAGCACGGGGATCCCCGGACTTCCCAGACCGTAGAACGCCCGCGAGAAGAGGTACACGAGGGTGTACGCCCACAGGCCGGAAAGGTACGCGGCCAGCGCGGCGTACGTGCGGGCTGTGTCCTGGGCGGTGAACGCACCGTGCTCGAAGAGGAGCGCGATGATCGGTCGGCCGAGCGCCAGCAGGCCCGCCATGGCCGGCAGGATGAGCACCGTGGCCAGTCCTACACCTTCGGAGAGCGCGTCGCGGAACGGTCCTTGGAGCCCGTCGGCGGCGTTGCGGGCGAAGCGCGGTAAGGCGGCGACGGCCACGGAGACGGCGACGATACCGATCGGCAGCTGGAACAGACGCATCGCGTACTGCAAGGTGGCGATGGCCCCCTCGGCCAGGTAGGAAGCGAGGCGTGTGTCGACGAGAACGTTGATCTCCGCCATCGCTACCCCCCCCAGGACCGGCAGCAGCCGACGCGCCATCTGGCGGATTTCCGGAGAGGGCGGCCATGGACGGGGCAAGCGGCCCACCTCTCCTCGGAGAAAGGGAAGCTGGACGATGAGCATCCCCGCTGCGCCGATGAGAAGCCCGAAGGCAAGCGCGCTGATGGGGGGGCGGGCGATGGGCGTTAGGAGGAGGGCACCGAGGATCATGGCCAGGTTGGGAAGCGCCGGGGCGAGTGCCGGGAGGAAGAACCGTCCGCCGGCGTTGAGGATCCCGCTTGCCAAGGCGGCGAGGGATACGAGGCCGATGAACGGGAACATCCACCGCCCCAAGGTGATCGCGAGCGTGAGCTGTTCTTGAGGGAAGCCAGCTGCGAGGAGGGGAATGTACAAGGGTGCGGCCCACGCACCGACCGCGCAGATGAGCGGGAGGATGACAAGGAGCACGGAGAACGTGTGCGCGGCCACGGCCCTGCCCCGCCCTTCAACGTGGGCCCGGCCATATACAGGGAGAAACGCGGCGGCCAGCCCGCCCTCGCCGAGGAGCCCCCGCAAGAGGTTTGGAACGAAGAAGGCGACGAGGTACGCGTCGTAGGAAGCCGTGGCCCCGAACACGTGGGCCACGGCGATATCACGTCCCAGGCCGAACACCCGGGAGAAGCCCGTTCCCAGGGCCGCGCGGAGGACGTCCCCGGTCAACGGGCGGGGCATACGTTCAGGCGGACGGGGTCACCACGATCTTGACCTCGGCGCCGATATCTTCGTAGATCCCCACGCGGGCCGTATACTCGCCCACGGTCTCGATGGCGTCCATGGTGATCCTTTCCGGATCAACCTTTTCCTCGAAGCGCGCCTCGATCTCTTTGGCCAGCTCCTGCGGCCTGACGCCGGCGTACAGCTTGTGCTCGTCGTGCACCCGTCGGGCAAAGGTGAACGCCGCACCTTCGAGCTTCTCGGCGAGCATCTGCGAGCGTGTGCGTCGGTCGGCCAACTCGCGCTGGTACTGCTCGCGCAGCTTGGCGTAGCGGGTCATCTCGTGCTGTGTGGGCGGTACAGCCATGCGCTTGGGCAGCAAAAAGTTGCGGGCGTAGCCGTCCTTGACGTTCACCACGTCACCGGGCACGCCCAGCTTTGGAACCTCTTGGATCAACAGGACCTTCACGGTGATCACCCCTTCTGACGGGCCATATAGTAGGCGGGGGAGAGGGTAGGATCAACTGGAGGGCGTGGCCCCGATGCTATACTGTGAACCAGTATGCCGTGGGAATGGCGAAGCGCTGACCGACCCCGACGCGTGCTCGTCATGGGTGTTCTGAACACATCCCCCGACTCGTTCTCCGATGGGGGCCAGTTCATCGATCCCGACGTGGCCGTTGCTCACGGCCTCAAGATGGAGGCCGAAGGGGCGGATGTGGTCGACGTTGGGGGAGCATCGACGCGCCCGGGATCGACGGGCATCGCGCAGGACGAGGAACTGACCCGCGTGTTGCCGGTTGTGAAGCGACTCACGGCGCGGCTTAAGGTGCCCGTGTCGATCGACACGAGCAGCGCCGAGGTCGCCGAGGCGGCGCTGCGGGCTGGGGCGAGGATCGTCAACGACATCACCGCCCTGCGCGGCGATCCGGCAATGGGGGCGCTCGTGGCTCGCTACGACGCGGGGCTGGTCCTCATGCACATGAAGGGGACCCCGGCCACCATGCAGGACAGTCCGCAGTACGAGAACGTTGTGGACGAAGTCATGGGGTTTCTGGCGGAACGGGTCCGCGCAGCACGCGAAGCAGGGGTGTCACCCCAGCGCATCGCGGTCGACCCCGGCATCGGTTTTGGGAAGACGGTGGACCACAACCTCGAGCTCATCCGGCGCGTCGGCGCGTTACGTGCGTTGGGTTACCCGGTGCTCATCGGACCCTCGCGCAAGCGGTTCATCGGTACGCTCCTTGACCTTCCGGTGACGGAACGGTTGGAGGGTACGCTGGCCGCGTGCGCGGTGGCCGTGGCCCGAGGTGCGGACGCCGTACGGGTGCATGATGTGGCGCCCGTCCGCAGAGCGGTGGATCTTGCGGTGTGGTTGCGGTCCGAAGGGGGGAACGATGAGGATCGATCTTAGAGAACTGCGTGCGTACCCCGGGCGGCCTGTGCTGACCGAAGCCCGGGAGATGTTCGATGACCTTGTGTGGTGTGACGAGCCCCTCCCGCTGGTGGAGGCGGTACAGGTTTCAACCTCGGCGTTCTACGATGAGGGACGCCTGTTCGTCACGCTGAAGGTCGCGGGGAAGGCCGTGCGTACCTGCTCCCGCTGTCTTGTGAAGGCCGAGGAAGCGTTCCAGCGCAAGGAGCTTGTGGAGATCCCGCTTGAGGATCCGAAGGCTCCGTACCTCGAACTTCGGCCCTGGATCGCGGCGGGTGTGCGGTTGGCTGTGGATCCGAGGCCGCTTTGTCGGCCCGATTGTCGGGGGTTGTGCGCATCCTGCGGCGCGGATCTCAACGTGGAGGAGCACCGACAGGGGTGCACGGCGTCTGTCACGAGCCCCGACCCCAGGTTACAGAAGCTCAAGGACCTTCTGTGAACACAGTGCGGGTCCTCGGCGTGGATCCGGGGCTCACCGCTACGGGCTACGGGATCGTGGAGGCGTGCGGGGACGACATGCGCTCCTTGCTCAGCGGGACTGTTCGGCCACCGTCCAAGGATCCCCTTCCAGACCGTTTGGCCACGATCTACGCGCAGCTTGGGGAGTTGATCGCCTCCTACCGGCCTCATGTGGTGGCGGTGGAGGAGGTCTACCTGGCCCGCAACGCGCCCTCAGCCATGCTCACCGCGCAGGTCCTGGGCGTGGTCAAACTCGCCGCCTGTGGATGTCGACTGAGGAGTTATGCGCCGCGGGAGGTCAAGAAGTGGGTGTGCGGTACGGGCTCGGCACCCAAGGAGCAGATGATGGGGATGATGGCCCACCTCCTCGGGGTGGCGGTACTGCCCAGCGACCATGCCGCCGACGCGCTGGCCGTGGCGCTGTGTGCGCTGATGGACGGTCGCCCGTGAACCTCTTGGGGGCGTTGGGGCTCGAGGATGCACCGGGGCGCCTCCTCGTCATCGACGCCCATGCCACCCTGTACCGTTCGTTCCACGCGATCCCCGAGTTGACCACCGCCCGCGGGGAGCCGGTCAACGCGGTGTACGGGCTTATCCGGACGCTGTTCATGGCCCTCAAGCAGTACCCGTCGCGTTATGTGGCGGTGGTGTTCGACGCCCCGGGCCCCACGGTCCGCCACGAGCAGTACGCAGCGTACAAAGCCACCCGCAAGGAGATGCCCGAGGCGCTTTCGGTGCAGTTGCCGCGGACCAAGGCGTTGCTCGATGCGCTGGGTCTCATGCGCTTCGAGGTGCCGCGTTACGAGGCGGACGATGTGATGGCGGCGTTGGTTGCGCGGGCCGACAGCGCGGGCGTTCCGACGCTCCTCCTCACCGGAGACAAGGACATGACCCAGCTGGTGCGTGACGGTGTCGTACTCCTCCGCCCAGGCCGTCGACCGACCGACCGGCTCGAGCTCATGGATGCTGTCGGGGTGGAGGAACGCTTCGGGGTTCCCCCTGAGGCGATGGTCGACCTGCTGGCGCTCGTGGGCGACAGCTCGGACAACGTTCCGGGTGTGCGGGGTGTGGGGGAGAAGGGGGCCCGTGAACTCCTGAACCGTTACGGGACACTGGATCAGGCGCTCGAGGCTGCCGACGCGCACCCCAACCGCCGTCTGGGTGCGGCACTGGCTGCGGGGCGCGATGAGGCGCTTCGTTCGCGGGAGCTCGTTACGCTGAAGCCTCCACCGCTGGACGTTGAACTGGAGGCGCTCCAGCCGTCCTCTTGGGACGTGGACCGGCTTGTGGGGGAACTCCAGGCGCTCGGCTTCCGGACGTTGCTTGGGGAGCTTGGCCTTCACGCCACCCGCGCCGAACGCGCGCATCATCTGGTGCTGGACGAGGCCGCGTTGGGGAAGCTGGTGGATGCGCTGGGCCGGGCCGAGGCGTTCTCCCTCGACCTTGAGACGTCATCGATCGACCCCTTCAATGCCCAGATCGTGGGGGTGGCGTTGGCCGTGCGCCCCGGTGAGGGGTGGTACATTCCGGTGGGGCACGAAGGGCTTGAGGCTCCGGTGCAGCTGCCCCTGGACAAGGTGCTGCGGGCACTGCGGCCCGCCCTCGAAGGCGACCAACCCCTTGTGTGGGGACAGAACCTGAAATACGACATGAAGGTTCTGGCATGTAACGGCATCGCGCTTAAGGGTGTCGCGTTCGACGCGATGCTCGCTCACTGGCTCGTTCGCCCGGATGTGCCATCCCACGGACTCGACCTGCTCGTTGAGGAGGAGCTCGGTGAGCGGCTGGAGCGCTATACCGAAGTTGTGGGCATCGCTCGGTCGATGGCCGATGTGCCGGTGGACCGGGCGGCCGCGTACGCGGTGGCCGACGCCGAGTCCGTGGTGCGCCTTCACGACCCGCTGATGGCCAAGCTCCGGGACGCGGCACTCGAGGAGCTGTTCGCTGCGATCGAAGTGCCGCTGATCGGCGTTCTGGCGGTGATGGAGCTCAGGGGCATTGCCCTTGACGTCGATGAGCTCCGCCGACAGGGCGCGGAACTGGAGACGATGGTGGAGCGGCTTCGTGAGGAGCTCTTCGCCCTGGCGGGCGGACCGTTCAACCCCGGTTCCGTGCCCCAGGTGCGGGAGGTCCTCTACGACAGGCTGAAACTGCCCGTCATCAGCCGCACCAAGACCGGTCCCTCGACCGACGCCCATGTCCTCAGGGAACTCGCTGTGCACCACGAGTTCCCGGGAAAGCTCATTGCCTACAGAGAGCTGGAGAAGCTCCGCAACACCTACATCGAGAAGCTCCCGACCCATGTGCACCCGGTTACCGGACGCGTGCACACCTCGTTCAACCAGACCGGCACGGCTACGGGCCGGCTGTCCTCTTCGGAACCCAACCTGCAGAACATCCCCTCCCGGCATGAGGTGGGGGTGGACATCCGCCGGGCGTTTGTCGCTCCTCGGGGCAGGGTGTTCGTGGCTGCGGACTATTCGCAGATCGAACTGCGTATCCTGGCGCACCTTTCCGGGGACGAGGCGCTCAAGGAGGCATTCTGCCAGGGTGAGGACCTCCATCGACGTACGGCGGCCCGGCTGTTCGACGTGCCCCCGGAGGACGTGGACGCGCGCATGCGAGGGGTGGCCAAGCGGGTGAACTTCGGCATTGTCTATGGCATCAGTCCCTATGGCCTTGCGCGGGACCTGGGGCTCACGCAGCAGCGCGCCAAGGAGCTCATCGACCGGTTCTTCGCTGCCCACTCGGAGGTCAAGCCGTGTTTGGACCGCCTGATCGCGGAGGCGTCCTCCACGGGATACGCCCGCACCCTGTGGGGTCGCCGCCGCCCGGTGGCCGGCCTCGGCGCGGGCAACCGGCGGGGGAGGGGCTACGACGAACGCAACGCCGTCAACACCCCGATCCAGGGCTCGGCTGCTGATCTCATGAAGCTCGCCATGCTCGAGGTGCACCGACGCATCCAGCGCGGCGAACTCCAAGCGGACATGCTCCTTCAGGTGCACGATTCCCTGATGTTCGAGGTCGATGAGGCCCAGGCCGAGGCGGTGGGGCGCCGGGTGCAAGATGTCATGGAGGGTGTGACCGCGTTGGAGGTCCCCCTACAGGTGGACGTCAAGATCGGACGTACCTGGGGCGATGTCTGAGACGGGACCGCCCTGCTGGGGCCGTCGGGATAGGGCTATGGGCGCAGGAAGGCCGCGCGCGAACGGGCCCATGCGTGGCCTCGCGGAGGCGCTGGGACGAGGTCTTAAGGGGTTCCCAGGGATCAGGCGGCCGCTCGTTCCAGGAAGCGATCCGCGACCGCGCGGAAGAGCTCCGGATCGCTCCACATGAGGGGGTGCTCGAGGTGCGGGTGGCCCGGGCCCTCGGCGAGCAGCACCTGGCAGCAAGGGATACTGTCGGCAGCCCGCGCGTAGGCGTGGGCCACACCCGGGGACAGCGGGTCGGCAAGGTGGCCCGTGAGGAGCACCGGACACGTGATCCCCTTGAGCACGTAGGTGGACAGGGCGTAACCGCCCCGGTCGGCGAGCCGACGGAGGACGGCCGTGTCCGCTGCCACGACCTGGCGCCAGTCGGGTCCGTGTTCCCCGGCGAGCGCTTTCTCACGCCGCAGGCAGTAGTGATCGCGTACATCGAGCGCTCGATGGAGGGTCCTCCCGTCGAACTCCGGCAGGAAGCTGTCGGCGACCACACTTCGCACTTCGCGTCGATGCTGTGCCGCCTGCTTGCCCGCCAGGTGCAGCGCCGCCAGTGCGCCCCCGCCCGCCCCCATCGCGTGGCAGGCCTCGATCCCGAGCTCGAGGAGGAGGTGGCAGGCAAGATCGGCCCAGAAGCCCCACAGGTCGACGTCGTACTCATCGAGGTACTTCACCTCGCGCGTTGACCCACCGGTCCCGGGCCGGTCGAAACAAAGGACGCGGAAGCCGCGGCTGAAGTGGTCGATCTCGCTTGCGTAGGCACCTGAGGCGTGCATACGGTCAGGGAAGAGAAGCAGGACGTCGCCGCTCCCCTGCTCCCGATAGTGGATCGTCTGGTCGGCCAGCTCGATGGTGGGCATCGGTTGCCTCCTTGGGGTTCCCGGGCGCCTCCCGACGCGGGCCTTGCGGCACGGCGAGGTCCCCCTCACAACGATGGCTCATTGTACCCGGGATCCGCCTTCCATCTCGAGAATCCAGTCTGAGAACACGCCTTACAATCCCGTTTGGGGATCCGTGTGCGGCGCGTTTTGGGAACGGAACCCTGGTGCTTGACGCCTTTCACCTCACAAGTGTAATATGCGTTACGTGCCGACCGCGATCAGCGGTGTTCTGCGGGTTCGAGCACGGAAATTGGGGCTAACCTGGGGGGCGAGATGAACGGAGGAGCACAGGCGCGTGTGGCGGACATGCGGGGACTTAGGTGGCTGCTCCTTGCGGCGCTGCTTCCGCTGCTGCTGGCCGGCTGTGCCCGGATAGCGGCGAAGATCGACGGTTACGCGCCAAGAGAGGTTGTGGAGGCGGCAGTGGGCGATACGGTGACGCTCAGCATGACCTTCACCAACACCGGCAACCGGGCGCGGGCGTTCATCGCTCGGGCGACGGTGCGCGATGCCCAAGGGGCGGTGGTGCGCGCTCACGAGACGGTGCTGGATCCGCCGCTTGAGGCCGGTAAGCAGACGACCATCAACTGGGACCACATCGTGCGGCGTGAGGGTACCTACGAGGTGCAGTTCTCCCTGTGGCGGGACGCGGATACGGCAATGGGCTACATGCCCGACGATGCCCGGAAGCTGATCGCTGTGAGGGAGGCGGAGCCCGAAGACCCGCCGCCCGCGGCTGCCGAGTTCGGGATCGGCGATCGGGTTCAGGTCAGCGCAGCGCTCAGGGTCCGTGTCGCTCCGGGCACCGGTGAGCGCGAGGTGGCCAGTCCCTACTACCCCGGCAGCATGCCGGTGGGAAGCCTGGGCACCGTGGTGGACGGTCCGGCTGAGGCCGACGGCTACGTCTGGTGGAAGATCGATTACGACCGTGGCGTCACCGGCTGGTCAGCGCAGGACTGGATGGAACGTCGTACCGGGGGGGGCTAGGATCCGCATGTAGCGCTTACGGTGTTCCGTAAGCCCGGCCCGTTAAGCCGCAGGGTTGCCGGGCGGATCGACCGCGTCGAGGTCAAGGCGCAAGACCGGTTCGCGTGCGGCCCGCGCGTCGTCCAACCGGCGCACAGGTGCCTCCTTCGGTGCTTCCTTCAGGAGGTCTGGAGCCTCGCGGGCTTCGTTGGCAATCTTCACCATGGCATCGGCGAACGCATCGAGCATCTCGCGGGACTCGGTCTCCGTCGGTTCGACCATCAACGCCTCGGTCACGATGAGGGGGAAGTACACGGTGGGCGGGTGGAAACCGTAGTCGATCAAGCGCTTGGCGAAGTCCACCGTGCGCACGTCGCCGAAACCCTTTCCCGAGAGCACGAACTCGTGCTTGCACAGGCCCGCGTAGGGAAGCGGGAACACCTTCTCCAGTTTGACCCGCAGGTAGTTGGCGGCCAGCACCGCACCGGCGGACACCTCGCGCAGTCCTTCCCCGCCCAGCATCAGGATGTAGGCGAGCGCGCGAATGCAGACGAGGAAGTTCCCGAAGTACGGGTGCACCCTCCCGATGGCCCGGGGACGGCCCCACGCCAGGCGATAGGCCTCTCCCTCACGAACCACATCAGGAAGCGGCAGGTACGGAGACAGTACCTCGGACACGGCAAGCGGACCGGCGCCCGGTCCGCCCCCGCCGGGGGGCGTGGAGAACGTCTTGTGCAGGTTGAAGTGGAAGAT
>PUMC01000001.1 GCA_003552425.1 Candidatus Acetothermia bacterium
CGCACCCACACCACCCGCCAGAAGATCGGGCACGAATTGTGACACCGGAAGCGTCAGACGCCTCAACCGCCCTTGCAGGTCCACGGCCCGCAGGTCGACCCGTTCGATACGGTTTTCCTTCACCAGTGTGATGACGTCTTCAAATCCCATAGGGCCTCCTTCGGCACATTACCCTGGGTTCCTCTTCACACCTGCGGTACGGCCAGGTCTGCAGGACCCCAATCGGACAGAACGGCGTCGGGCTGCGACGCCTGCACGAGCTCTTGGATGATGGCCGCGTGCTTGACCTTCTCCCGACCCCAGTCAGCAAGCGTGGACTCTGCCACCCAAGGCTTGTACAACGCCCCCGGGCCCACCACGCACGCCGGCCCAGGCTCGAGCTTGAAGTAGCAGGGCGCGCAGACACGCGTCATCTCCGGCGTGTCGTAGAAACGGTTGAACCCTCCAAAAGAATCGGTCAGGTAGACGTGTAGATCCATCGGCAGCGCGGTGGCCTGCCTGATGGCCGCAAGCTGCGGAAGGGAGAGATCGCCCACCGGGTTGAAGGTGTTCGCGCCCAGACGCTCCAGCACCTTCGCCCCAGCTGCGTTGCCGTGACCAGCGAACACGGACACCTTGAACACGACATCCTGAGGCAGGTCACCGGCCTCTCGCATCTGCGTGAGCAGCCACAGGAGTCCCTCATCAAGGACCAAGAACCCCCGGAAACCGATTTCCACAGCCCGCAGGATGTCCGCAACCACATACCGAAGCTGATCGGAACCGCGGAACCTGAGGCCGGACAGCGCCCCTTCAGGGGTGACGAGCTGCCGTCCCGTATCCCATCCCGAGCGTGGTCCAGGCGTCAAGATGACCTCCACATTGGCGTCCGCCGCGATCTGAGCGAAGTCCTTGAGCTCCTTTCGCGTAAGCAACGTCGCCCCCATCACGGCGGAGATCATTCTGTGCACGGGAAGGTCACGCTTGCGGGCTTCGTCGACCACGGCCTCCAACACACCGGGGCGCTCCACACCGGAGATCTCCATCCGGTACTGTGCGCCGTCGGGAAACCGGCGGTTGCTCGACGGGAGGTCGTAAGCGTCTTGCCCTGGTACACCATGCTTGCCCATGAGTTCCGCTACCCTGTGCTGGTTCATGCATCCTCCTTGAGCGCCCGCTCCAGCTGCGCCCATTCTTCGTCGGGGATTCGATACGTGTGCTCGTCCCCAGGGAAGGTTCCGTTCCGGACATCACGGATGTAGCCCTCGAACGCCGCGGTCATGGCTTGCGCGATGTCCCCGTAACGCTTGACGAACTTCGGGGTGAACGCCTCGAACAAACCAAGGATGTCGTGCACGATGAGCAGCTGTCCGTGACAAGCCGGTCCTGAACCAATGGACAGCATCGGGATCGTCGCTCGCTCAACGATCTCCTTCGCCACCCGTGCCGGTACGGCCTCGAGCAGCACGGCAAACGCCCCTGCGTCTTCGAGGATCTCGGCGTCCTCCATGAGTGCCAGAGCGGTCTCCGCGTCGCGGCCCTGGGACTTGAGCCCACCGATCATGCTTGCCGCCTGTGGGGTGAGGCCGATGTGGCCCATCACCGGAATCCCGGCGTCTACGATGGCTTCCACCCTTGACGCCATCCGCGCACCGCCCTCGAGCTTCACGGCGTCCGCCCCACCTTCGGCGATGAAGCGCCCAGCGTTGCGCACGGCTACCTCGTCCGAAGGTTGGTAGGACATGTAGGGCATGTCCCCCACCACAAATGCCCGTGACGCCGCTCGGGACACCGCCCCGGTGATCTCCACCATGAAGTCCATGGACGCCTGCAGCGTCGATGGATGCCCCAACAGGCACATCGCACCGGAGTCCCCCACCAGGATCATGTCCATCCCCGCACGGTCCTCCAGCAGCGCCGTAGGATAGTCGTAGGCTGTGAGGAACGTGATGCGCTCACCACGCTCAACCATAGCGTAGAGCTCCGGAATCGTGACCTTGGTCCGCTTGTCCGACATCTCCCCTCCTTTCCGTTCATGGTATCCGCCAGTTGGGGGAGGCGGCCACATCGCACCGTGCAATACGCAAATGCGTCATGTGTGTTGACGCATTGTACGCAAAGTGCTAGAGTGGTTACCATGGGAGGACGCAATGGCGCGTAGGCTGGCGTCCTATGCCGATCTGGACGCCACAGATCGCAAGATTGTCGAGTTCCTGCGGCGGGATGGGCGGACACCCTTCCGGGAGATCGCCCGAGCCCTGGAAGTCTCGGAGGGGATGGTCCGGCGACGTGTGCAGACCCTTCTTGACTCAGGCCTTCTGAGGATTCTGGCCGTTGGCGATCCTCTCCGGCTTGGCGTCCCTGTCCTTGCCGCCACCACGCTGCGCATCCATCCCGGACACCTCTCCGATGTCGCCCGGCGGTTGGCGGCCGCGGACAACGTGCGCTATGTGGCCGAAGGTGTGGGCAACGGGAATCTGATGGTGGAGTCCCTGCATCGCACGGTTGCCGACCTTCACACCTTCATCACCGAGCTCATCGGGCGGATGCCTGGCGTGATCTCCGCGGAAACATTCCAAGTTGTGCACATCACCAAGAGCGTCTGGGATTGGACGATCCCCATCACAGAAGACGACCTCAGCAATCGGTTCTTCCAGGAGGGAGGTGATCCAAGCAACGAGCCACCGACGGGCTTCGGCCCAACGATATCCTGAACGGGAGGTAACAGCATGAGACATGCGATCGTATATCTGACGGTGGTGGCGTGCGCGCTGGCCATGATGGTCGGCATCGCCGTTGCCGAAGAGCGCCAGGGCGGCACACTCACGGTCGCCATCACGGCCGACCCCATCGGCTTCGATCCCCACAAAACGACAGCCCACTCGAGCTTCCAAGTGTTGGAGAACGTGTTCGACACGCTCGTGGGGGTGGGAGCGGACACCCTCCCCGAACCAGACCTGGCGAAATCCTGGGACGTGTCCGAGGATGGCCTCACGTGGACCTTCCACCTGAGGGAAGGCGTGACGTTCCACAACGGACGGCCCCTGACCGCCGATGATGTGAAGTACTCGCTGGATCGGATCATGGATCCCGATGAGGCCGCCGCGCCCGCGTGGCGCATGGCCGCAGTCGAATCCATCGAGGCCCCGGATGACCGGACGGTCGTCATCCACCTCCACTACCCTTACCCGGGACTCCTCACCAAGGTGGGTGGGTACAAGGGTATGGCCATCGTCGCCCGGGAGAACGTGGAGGACGGTACAATCGTCTCCAACCCCATCGGGTCGGGACCGTTCGCGTTCGTGAGGTTCGTGCCCGGCGACCGGGTGGAACTCGCACGCAACGAGGCCTATTGGATGGAGGACCGCCCCCTCCTCGACCGGGTCGTGTACAGGGTGATCCCCGACGAGACAGTCCGGCTCACCAGCTTGACCACCGGGGAGGTGGACTGGATCGACGGCGTACCGCCCGCACGGGTGGACGCGCTGCGCGGCCGTGACGATATCGTCATCGGCGAGGCACCGGGGCTCGACTACTGGTACCTTGGGGTGAACCTGGACCACGAGGCATTGGGCGATGTGCGGGTCCGACAGGCCATCGCGTTCGCGATCGACCGAGCGGAACTGGCGGAAGCGGCGTTGTGGGATGCTGCCGAGGCCAACGATGGCCCCATCCCCGCCGACAGCTTCTGGTACACGGGCTACCATCCCTATCTGGGCAAGGAATCCATGGACAAGGCTGCCGAGCTTCTGGAGGACGCGGGGTGGGCCGATGGATTCAAGGCCGACATCATGGTCAGCACCCAGTACCCGGAGACGATCCGGGTCGCCGAGGTGATGCAGGCACAGCTCAGGCCACTGGGCATCGCCCTTGAGATCCGGGTGTTGGAGTGGGGGACATGGCTCGCCGAGCAAGGCGAGGGCAACTTCGATACCTACTTCTCCGGCTGGATCGGTAACCTCGACGCCGACGACTTCTTCTACGCCCAGCACCGAACCGGAGAGGGGTTCAACTTCACCGGATACTCCAACCCCGAACTCGACGAACTCCTTGACCGAGGGCGCATGGAGGCCGACGAGGAAGAGCGCTACGCCATCTACGCCGACGTTCAGCGCATCATCATCGACGAGGCACCTTACATCTACGTCTACGTCCCCACCGTCGTGCACGCCTGGCAGCCCTACGTACAGGGCTACGAGACGCGACCGGATCGAAAACTGCGCTTCCTCAACGCGTGGTTGGACCGCTGAGATAAGGAAACTGGCGGGGCCGGGGCCCGTGGGCCCCGGCCCCACGGCACCGTCTGGGGGAGGACAATGAGCGCGTACATCGCGAGGCGGCTGGGGACCACCGTGTTGGTGGCGGTGGGGATCTCGATCGCTGTGTTCATGATCATCCGGTTGATCCCCGGGGATCCGGCACGGGTCATGCTGGGCATCCACGCCGACGCCTCCCGTATTGCCACGCTGCGGACGCGCCTGGGCCTGGACCAGCCGATCCCCGTGCAGTACGGGATGTGGATCGGCGGAGCGCTTCGCGGAGATTTGGGGCAGAGCGTTCTCACCGGCCAACCGGTCAGCGAAGCTATCTTGCAGCGCATTCCGGTGAGCTTCAGCCTTGCGGGAGGCGCGCTGCTCGTAGCCCTTTTGATAGCGCTTCCTGCGGGGATCTTCGCTGCCGTCCGCCGCCAGTCGTGGGGCGCCTCATCGATCACCGTCCTTAGCCAGATCGGCGTGGCCATACCCGACTTCTGGTTGGGCATCATGCTCATCCTCGTGTTCGGAGAGTGGCTGCGATTGCTTCCTCCCTCCGGGTACGTGTCCCCTGGAGACAGCCTCCTACAGTGGCTTCGACACCTGGCACTTCCAACCTTGTCCATCGGTCTGATCAGCGGCGCCATCCTCACCCGCTTCGTGCGTTCATCGATGCTGGAGGTTTTGGGTGAAGAGTACGTGAAGGTGGCCCGATCGAAAGGCGTCCGCGAGGTGCGCGTCATCACGCGCCATACACTGCGCAACGCACTCATCCCCATCCTCACCGTGACGGGCATGCAGCTGGCCTACCTGTTGAGCGGTGTGGTGGTCATTGAGGTCGTGTTTGCCTTGCCGGGCCTCGGCCGGCTGGCCTTCGACGCCGTAGCCAGACGCGACTACCCCATGCTGCAAGGGGCCGTACTCATCATCGCCATATCCTTTGCTCTGATCAACCTGGCCGTCGACATCCTCTACGCGTACATCGATCCGAGGATCAAGTACTGATGGCGCGGCTGGGGAAGGGCCGCGGAGGGTTACGCCACACCTACTGGGCGGATACGGTCCGCAGGTTCGTCCGCAACCCCATTGCCATGTTGGGGATGGCGTTCGTGCTCATCGTCGTGCTGGCGGCACTCGTCGGGCCGTTCGTTGTGTCCCACGATCCGCTGGGCGTCAGCGTGCGCACGCGGTTCACCCCACCGTCCACCACGCACCTCTTTGGGACGGATGAGCTGGGCAGGGATGTGTTGGCCCGGGTGGTGTACGGCGCGCAGGTGTCGCTGATCGTCAGCTTCGCCGCGGTCACGTTCTCGTTGTTCGCGGGAACAGCCTTGGGCTTGTTGGCGGGTTACTTCGGCAGAGCCGCCGACGAGATCATCATGCGGCTCATGGATATCCTGTTCGCCTTCCCCGCTGTGCTGTTGGCGATCTCCATCCTGGCCATCCTCGGCCCGGGTATGCCCAACACGATCATCGCCATCGGAGTCGTGTACACGCCGATCTTCGCCCGCATCGCCCGGGGAAGTGTGCTCAGCGTGCGGGGTCTCGACTATGTGCTGGCCGCCCGCGCCGTGGGCAGCCGTGAGAGCCGGATCATGGTCCGCCACATCCTGCCCAACTGCATGGCACCCATCGTTGTGGAGACCACGCTGAGCCTGGGGTTCGCCATTCTGTCCGAGGCGGCGCTCAGCTTCCTCGGTCTGGGGACCCAACCACCACGCCCCAGCCTAGGACGCATGCTGAGCGAGGGGCGCATGTTCATCGTCGATGCCCCGTGGATCGGCCTGTTCCCAGGACTGGCCATCATGCTCGCCGTGCTCGGGTTCAACCTCGCCGGTGACGGCCTGCGGGACGCCATGGACCCCAAGTTGCGGCGGGCGCGTTAGTGCGCGAGCATACCCAGCCATGACGCCCACCCGTGAAGACGCGCGCCTCCTGTACGCCACGTTCTCCATCGTGGGCTTTGATCCCCACACCGGCGAACTCGGGGCTGCCGTGCAGAGCAAGTACTTCGCCGTGGGCGCGGTGGTACCGTGGGTGGAAGCCGGCGTGGGGGCACTGGTCACCCAGGCCTACGCGAACATCCATCACGGAAGAAGTGGACTGCAATTGCTCCGGGAGCATCACCCCGCCGAGGAGGTGCTCGCCACGCTCCTTGCCCAAGACCCGGGCAGGGAGCAACGACAGATCGGGGTCGTTGACCACCGTGGCGGTTCAGCGGCAGCGACCGGAACGGGCTGCCCGCCCCACGCCGGACACCGGAAAGGGAAGGGCTACACCTGCCAGGGCAACCTCCTGGCCAACGATCAGGTACTGGAAGCCATGGAACAGGCATTTCTGTCGCGCGGGGGTCCGTTGTCGCGACGACTCCTCGAGGCTCTGATCGCCGGCCAACAGGCAGGCGGAGACCGTCGTGGCCAACAATCGGCAGCCCTCCTTGCTTACCCCAGCACGCTTACGAGTACGACCAAACCCCTGAACCTTCGCGTAGACGATCATCCTTGCCCCGTGGACGAACTGGGCCGGCTGCTCGACCTGTGGGAGCTCTACCACCTCCAGGCGGACCCCGACGACTACATCCCGATGGAAGGAACCATCCGCGCACGGCTCGATCGCGCGCTCGCAGCGCTGGGCACCAGCCTTGACGCGTTTCTGCTTCTCGAGAACCTGGGCCATCGTGCCCCGCGGGAAGGACGTATCGACCACCGCCTCCTCACGTTCACCGAGCACCTCGCAGCGTCGCGCCGACGTTAAACCCGGCCGTGGCCCCCGCAGCCGCGGCCGGCGGGACAACCACGAGAAGCTCAGGTACCTCCATGAACAATGCTGCTGCGGCCGACGTCAAGGCTCCCCCCATACCCCCGAGGAAGCAGAGGGCCACATTGCCCTCCACCCCGTAGGCATTGCCCGTTGCCCACACCCCCAGGCTGGCACCGACCGCCGAGCCTCCCGTGTAGCCGATGAGCGCCCCGACGATGGCCCTCCCAAAACACTCCCAACCACCGTCACAGCCGGCGGAGGCGATCGCCGATACCCCGAACATACCGCCTATGCCTAGCGCATAACCGGCCAAGGTTCCCACCAGGAACTCGCTCCACACGGCATCTCGCGGCTGTGCCGCCCACACCCCGCCGCTCATCAAGGCAACGATCACGATCCCGACACCCAGCTTGCGCACCATGTTCTTTCACCCCCGTCGCTCTTCAGACACGCGCGCTGCCACGGGCCGCCAGCCCAGATCGCGGAGCAATCCGTACAGCGTGGCCATGGGCAGCCCCACAACGTTAGCGTACTCCCCTTCAATGCGCTCGACGAACACGGCCGCGCGACCCTGCACGCCGTAGCCTCCTGCCTTGTCCAGCACTTCTTCGCTCTCCACGTACCAGTCTATCTCTTCATCGGTGAGAGCGCGGAAACGTACACGGGTCTCCACCAGAGCATCGCGCACCGCTCCCGGTAACGCTGCATGCACACCTGTGAATACGGCATGCCAGCGTCCTGAAAGCGCACGCAGATACGCTTTCGCTTCCCCGAGGTCGGCAGGCTTCCCCAGATGCCGATCATCGAGAAAGACCCCTGTGTCAGCTCCCACGATGAGGGCCATGGGTTCGCCGGCCCGAACAGCACGCACCTTGCCGCCCGCTGCACGGAGGAGATCTGCGGGCGTCCGGATGACCCCCTCATCCGTCTTCGGGACAACAACCTGGAAGCGAGGATCGAGCCTACAGATGAGCTCCTTCCGGCGCGGCGACCCCGAAGCAAGGACGAACCGTTGCGCGCCCGTTTCGCAGGTCCGATAATGAAGGTGCATGGACATCATCTTCAGCGAACGATGCCTGAAATACCACGCTGTGGGGCACCCCGAGGGGCCGGCGCGCGTTCGCATGGCGCAGAACTACCTCGAGCGCCAAGGATTCCCCTTCCTGGAACCTGAGGTAGCAACGCGCGAAGCGCTGCGGTCCGTGCACACGGACGAGCTCGTGACACGTGTGGAGAGCGGACAGATCAACGATCCCGACTGTCCTTCCTATCCAGACATCCACACGTACGCGGCGCTGTCAGCCGGTGCGGCAATCCTTGCCCAGGAGCGCTCTGGATTCTCCATTCTTCGTCCACCCGGCCACCACGCTGGGCCAGGCTTCCTGGGCGGCTTCTGTTACTACAACGTCGTGGCCGTGGCCGTTCGTCAGAGTGGAAAACGAACCTTGATCGTCGACATCGACGGGCACCACGGCAACGGGACCGAAGCCGTGTTCTCCGGGGATCCGGACGTCACGTACGTGTCCCTGCACCGGATGTACAACTACCCGGGTACGGGAGACCAATCGCGGGGCAACTGCCTCAACTACCCGTTGCCCCCCCGTTGCGGGAAGTCTCTGTACCTGGACACGTTGGAACAGGCACTCCAAGAAGCGGGGAACAACTACGATCAGGTGGCCGTGTCCGCAGGTTTCGATACCCATAAAGAAGACCCCCTGGCCTCATTGGGCCTGGAGGTCGAAGCCTTTTACGACGTGGGCTACATCCTGGGAGATCTAGGACTCCCCACGTTCTGCATTCTCGAGGGAGGTTACGTGCCTGAGATCATGGGCCCGTCCATCGAGATGCTCGTTACAGGCCTAGAAGAAGCAGCAAGAACAAGGGCAGGATAGCGCGGGGGTCGCCGCAGGGATCTCCGCATGGGTCCCCACACGGACGCCACCAACCGCACAGGGCCGCGCACGGATCACAGGCAGCTTTGCCGTCCGCCGGTGCAGGTGCAGGCTCGGCGACCAAACCGCTCGGCGCAACTGCTCCGGAAGGCTCATCGTACTCGGCCACACCACCCAGCGCCGTCTCAGGCAGCTCTTCAGGCTCCGAAGGTTCCTCACGTACCGCTACGGTGACCGGTGGTTCAACCGGTGTCACAGCCATGGTTGCCTCACCGAGATTCCCATAGGCGATGGCAAACGGTTGGTTGGGATCGACGGCATCCCCAAGAATGACCAGTCCCGCCGCCGGACGATCTGCACGGAGGCGCGCCGGGGGGAAGCCCTCGGTCACCGGAACCACATTCTCCGCCGTGGGCCGCACGACAACGCTGCCCTGGGTGAAGACCACGTTGCCAAGATCCCACCGCGCACCGCTTTCCGAGTACGCCCAGATGAGCACGGCGTTCTTACCGATGTACGCCGGAAGGACCGCTTCCAAATCGGCACGCATGCGGGTCGCCACGGTCCGCTCGTTGACGTACACGAACACGAGCAGCGCTTTGCCCCCGGGGGCATCAATGGCCACCACGCTCACGAGGTCTTCATCCAAGCCGGTTCGCTCAAGGTCTTGCATGACCTGACGTTCCAGCGCAGAGGAGCCCAGAGCCAGCGCACCCATAAGGAGCACCATACTCAAGGCAAGGCCCAGCGCTCTCATTTCAGCAGCACCACCAGGCGGCGAACACTCCGAGCCACAGGAACCAGAAGAAACCAAGAAGCCACCATCCGATCATGGGTCTCACCTCCCACCTGCACTATAGCACGCGTCGGGAGGGGCCACAAGAGGTACCGCTGGCAATTGCGGCTCCAACTGCACCTCCGTATAATGGGCCATCATGCGTGCATCCGTATTGGTAGCGGTTTTCGTCGCTCTTGTGTCCGCTGTTGGTGCCGTGGCAGCACCGTTGCGGGTCTCCGTTCCTCCCCTGCTCGGGGCCGTTCCAGTGGTGCTTGCGTCCGAGGACGGGTGGGGACTGTTTGCCGAACAGGACTTGGAGACGTCCCTCGTGCCCCTCCCCAGTCAGAGGGCACGTATGCTCGCCTTCGAGTCCGGTCAGATCGATATCCTGGTGGCCGACCTCACCCAAGCGTTGATGATCGTCTCCAAACGCGGCGCCGACGCGGTGATCGCCGGAACGACGTACGCGCCCAACTATGCGGGAGAGGGTACGCCCCCTCACGTGGCGCTCGTGACGCAACGTTTCGCGGGGGTCACGACGCTCAAGGATCTGGTGGAAGCGACCCGGTCGGGCAGAACAAGGCCGCTCAAGATCCTCGTTCCCCGCCAATCGGATCTCGAGTACATGATGGACCGGCTCCTTGCCAATGAGGGCCTCTCGGTACCGGACGGGACCTACGTGGGGCAGGACGACCTCTTGTTGAACGCCACGTTCCTCAGTCTCGGATCGTTCGGAGCCGGCGTGTTCCCCCAACCCTACGGGGAGTACATGCTGGCCATCGACCCACCGGGAAGGCAGGAGTTCACGGTGTTGTCGTCCTTTCCCGGCGTGACCCCCCCACCCACGGTGCTCGTGGTTCGACGAAGCTTGCTCGAACAGAAGCCCGACGTCATGGCGACCTTCTTCCGGACACTGGAGCTCGCCGCCGACAAGCTGAACGATCTCTCGCGCGAGGAGCTCCTCGATCTGGGCTGGACGCTGGTGACCAAACTGTTCCTGCCAGGACAGGAACCGGGGGGCATGCCGGAAGAACACGTGGAGCGTGTGGCGGAGGCCA
This sequence comes from Candidatus Acetothermia bacterium, assembly GCA_003552425.1. The sequence continues at coordinate 10,721 of PUMC01000001.1, forward strand.
TCGAGGACATCCTGATCCCCAAGTTTCCCGCTCCCGCTCCGGTGGACCGGGAAGTCTTCAACGAAGTGCTCTCTTGGGCCCAGAGCAAGCGGTATGTCCTTCGTTCGGTCGACTACGACGAAGTGGTGGTGCCACCGATCCAATGATCGAGGTGCAGGATCTTGCCGTCGCCTACGGCCACGGCCGGAGGGAGATTGCTGCGGTCGATGGGATCAGCTTCTCTGTGGGCACGGGAGAGCTCGTGTCCATGGTCGGTCCCTCGGGATGCGGCAAGAGCACGATCCTGTATGCGCTGGACGGATTGATCAAGCCTACGGCGGGACGCATCCTCATCGGCGGCGATGAAGTGCGCGGAATACGCAGGGACGTCGCGCTGATCCTTCAAGATGCGGGGCTATTGCCCTGGAAGACGGTACGCGAGAACGCTTCGTTGGCGATGCGAATTCAGGGTATCAAGGAGGACATCCACAGCACCTTGGGTACCCTAGGGCTTTCCGGATTCGAGTCGCGGTTCCCGGGGGAGCTCTCCGAGGGCATGAAGCGCCGGGTGGGCATCGCGCGCGCGCTGGCTCTTCATCCACGGGTGTTGCTCATGGACGAGCCCATGGCCAACCTCGATTCGCTCACCCGGGAGCGCATCCAGAACCTATTGCTCGACCTCTGGAGCACCCTGCACTTCACCGGGGTGCTCGTCACCCACGACATCGAGGAAGCTGTGTTCCTCGGCCACCGGATCCTCATCATCACCCCACGGCCAGCCAAGCTGGCCGAAGTGTTGGAGAACCCCGAGGCGGGATCCATCGACTACCGCGGGAGCGAGACGTTCCATGAACGCGTGGCCTACTTGAGGGCCAAACTGGGGGCGGTCGAATCGTGAAGCAGGTGGGACGCTATGTACTGGCCCTGATCGTGATCGTGGCCGTGTGGTGGCTGACTTCCTGGGTCCTGTTCATGACGCACGACCGGGTGGTCCTACCCACGCCCGCCGACACACTGCTCGTCGCTGTTGACCACTTCGGGATGATCCTCGCAGCGTTCGGCAACTCCGCGTGGAGGTTCGCGCTCTCCCTAGCCATCGCCTTCTCGCTGGGGATCCCACTGGGCCTGATCGTGGGCTTCCAGCCCGCGCTCCATCAGTACATCTCACCGCTCGTGTACCTGACCTACCCCATTCCGCCGGTGGCACTGCTCATGTTCTTGTACCTGGCGTTCGGTATCGGAGAAGCGGTGAAGATCCTGGTGGTCGTGGTGGCGTTGTTCTTCCAGGTGCTCGTGGCCGCCCAGGGTGCAGCGCGGCAGATTCCCCAGACCTACATCACCTCGGTGCGTTCAGCCGGCGCGAGTGTCTGGGGGCTGTACCGACACGTGGTGTTCCCGGCCACCCTTCCCAGCGTACTCACGGCGGCCCGTGTTTCGGTGGGTTTGGGGATCACCATGGTGTACATCGCCGAGAACGAACTCGGTCTCGTGGCAGGTCCGGAGACCGGCCTTGGACGCCTCATCGACCATTTCACCTTCCGCCCTGAACTCTCCATGGCCGGTGTGGTAGGGCTCGCCCTGCTGGGACTGGTGTTCTATGCCGCTCTTGAACTCCTCGACCGCTGGCTGTGCCGCTGGCGCCACGTGGGAGGTCCTGGTGCGGGTTGAGGGCGTCGTGTTCGTCTACAATCCGGACAAACCCGGAGCACAAGAGGCGGCCCAACGTGGCGCGGCATGGTGCCGCGAACACAGCATTGCACCCCGCATCGCCTCGCGGGGACAGTTCCGCTGCCGCGAGGGCGACCTGGTGGTGGCGGTGGGCGGTGATGGAACACTGCTGCGGACAGCCGCAGTGCTCCATCCAGCGCAAGTACCCATCCTGGGCGTGCACATGGGGTCGTTGGGCTTCTTGGCCTCGTGCACCGCAACCCACATGGAGGATGCGCTGGAGCGGGTGCTGGAGGGAGCGGTCTTCATTGAACGCCGCTGTCGGTTGCGGGCACGCTGGCCCGGCGGGACGGGTACAGCGCTGAACGATGTGGCACTCACCGGGATCCGCGCAGGACGGTTCACCCAACTCGAGGTATCCGTCAACGGCACCCCGGTGGGAACCCTGGCCGGCGATGGGGTCATCGTGGCCAGCGCCACCGGTGCCACCGCCTACGCACTGGCCTGCGGCGGGCCCTTGATCCTGCCGCAACACAGCGCAGCCGTGGTCGTGCCTGTGGCGCCCCATCACCTGGGAGCGCGGCCGCTCGTCGTGCCGGCTGAGGCCCATGTACGTGTGCGGGCACTGTTCCCAGCCAACGTAATGCTCGACGGTGACGTGGTCAGCGAACTCGCTCAGGGGGCCGAACTCGAGACCACCGCTGACGCAGACCCCACGCTGTTGGTGAACCTGCCCGAAGGGCCCACGTACTTCCAACGGCTGAGGGAGAAGCTGGGCTGGCTTCCGGGGCCGGCCGAGAAAGGGGACGCATGAACGTCGAAGCACTGCTCGACAAAGCGCTGACCTACAATAGGGTCGACGAGATGGAACTCCTCGCCATACGGTCGCGGGACGAGCTGACCCGCTTCACGGACTGCCAGATCCACCAAAACGTAGCGTCCGACCAAATACGCCTGTACGTGCGGGCGTGGGTGGACGGGAAGACCGGTGTGGCGGAGACCAACGAGGCAACCGAGAAAGGCGTACAGCGCGCCGTTGCGATCGCCGCGCAACTCGCGCGCAGCCAAACGCGGCCTGCCGGGTACAACCCACCCGAACCCAAGACCCACGAGGAGGTGGCTGCATGGGATGAGGAGACGTGGAACGCCTCCCCGGACGAACGCGCGGACCTCGTGGCCCGAGCGGTGAAGGGAGCCCGTGAAGCCGGGTTCGCGAGCTCAGGATCCCTGACAACCGGCGGTGGGGAGATCTGGGTCGCAAGCTCGCGCGGCGTGCGTGCCCACACCCGGACCTCGCAGGTGTCGTTCGTGAACGTGGTCAACGGCCTCCAAGGGGGTTCAGGGTATGCTGCGTTCAGCTCCCACAGACTGGCCGACTTCGATCCCGAGGGGACAGCCCACCGTGCCCTCGACAAAGCCCTCCGTTCGGAAGCGCGTATGTCCCTGGAGCCAGGAACGTACACGGTGGTGCTCGAGGAGCCGGCCGTCGCCACCCTGCTGGGAATGATGAGCTTCATGGGTTTCTCGGGCCGGGCGCTCCTGGAGCGCCAAAGCTTCATGGAGGGACGCCAGGGAAAGCGGGTCGTCGCCGAGCAAGTGTCGGTCTACGACGACGCGCTTGACCCACGGGGGCTCCCCCAACCCTTCGATTTCGAGGGAACACCCTGTCAGCAAGTGCACTTCTTCCGGCGCGGCGTCGCGGAAGCCGTGGTCCACGACACGCGCACAGCCAACGCCGCGGGCACCGAGTCAACGGGGCATGCCCTGCCCCCTCCGTACAGCGCCTACTCCCCATTGCCCGGTCATGTGGTGATGGCGGCCGGCGATACGTCCGATGAGGACCTCATCGCCGGGGTGGAACGCGGCCTGCTCGTGACGCGTTTCCACTACGCGCGTCCCGTGGAACCGCGGGAGGCGGTGATGACGATGATGACACGGGACGGAACGTTCCTCATCGAACAGGGGAAGATCAAGGGAGCCGTGGACGATCTGCGCGTCACCGAATCGGGACTCCGAGCACTCTCCGAGGTGGAGGCTGTGGGGCGGACCCAGCAGCTTGTGGCTCGGGGCGAAGGGTTCGGGGCGTATTTGGTGCCCAAGGTCCGCATCCGGGCGTTCACCTTCACCGGGCGAACGGAGCGCATGTGACGGGCCAACCCATATGCCTCGCAGCTGATGAGCGCCCTGGAACGCGACATCCCTGACCTTTGGGACAACGTCCGCCAAGGCGGGCTCGCCTCGATGCTCCGCTGGCTCAACGAGCACGTGCACCGCTACGGTGCAACCCTCAAACCGGAGGAGCTCATCGAGAAGGCCACCGGAAGCCCACCCAGCGCCGAGCCGTTCATCGCGCACCTGAACGAGCGCTACGAGTAGGGGCGTAACTTGTGTGCGCCCCTGGGCGTAACCCGTGTGCGCCCGGACCCGTGTGCGCCCGGACCCGCCACCATCCTCGTGGTCAGCGATCCCGTCAAGGCGGAGCAACGTCCGCCGCCCAAGGGTCGCCCGTCAGCACTGGTCGGCGTTTCTTACCGTACGCTCCGTCCGTCATGACGATCGCTGACTGTGTAGGGAGGATTCGCAGGACATCGGTCTGCCCTGGAGCATCAGAGCCGACGGGGCTTCAGGAGGCGGGATGCTCACCCTGATGGTCTTGCACTACCTCTGTGAGATGGGACCCCACATC
>PUMC01000045.1 GCA_003552425.1 Candidatus Acetothermia bacterium
AGTCCCTATAGCGGTTCATCCTCCCTCCATGATAGCAAAGGGAGCGCCCACCGTCGGGCCACCGGCCCGCAGGCGAAACCGCGGGGCCCGGCGCGTGTATATTGGTGGAGCAAGGTACGAGGAGGGGGTCTCATGCGTACACTGTTGATCATGCTGCTGGGCGCGATATTGTGGACGGCCGGCTCCGCCGGTCCGATGCCGAGCTACCTGTGGGGAGCGTTCACCCTGCCTGACGGGGCAGGGGACGCCTTAGCGACCCGGATTCAGTCCGAGGGTATCCCCGTGGCGCTGTGGGCGGAGGGTGCGATCGCCTTCCACGGCACGGAGGACGAACAGGAGCTTCGGGCCGCCGAGCGTTACGCGTACGTCGACGGTGAGGTACTCCTCATCGTCGAGCAGGTCGGCGGGCTGACGACGCTCCTTCGCGGTCGGCTTCCCAAAGTGGAACTCATCGCCTTTGCCGAAGGCACCGTACATGGTCCGTCGCCGGAGTTCGTTGCGCTCCTTGAGTCGTTGGAGCTCATGCCCGTCGAGTGTTCGGTGGACCTCGTCCTCAGGGACCTTCCGCTTAAGCTCCCCCGGGTGCCCGAGGCGTTGCGCCTCGATCCGGTCCTGTGGGCCCTGACCGAGCACCCGGACTGGTTCACCTTCGCCCGGGACCAAGGGCTCGAGCGCACCGGCCTGCGCGTCCGCGTCGTGGCCGAGGTCACCGCAACGCTCGACCCAGCCTTCGAGCCCTTTGTCCAGAGCGTGAGCGAACGGTTCGTAGAACTCCTGCTCCCGATCCCCTACCTGTCGGATCTGGGCGCTGACCCGGCGGTGCGCCTGGCGCGCCCGCCGCACACGCCGTATCCGGCGGAGGGGTGATGAACATGCGTAACGCAATGCTGTGTGCACTGGCGGCGTTGTTCCTGGGATCCGGGATAGCCGCCGCGCAGATCGAACTTGGGGTCCTGAACGACGATGCCCGTCAGTGGCAACAGGTTGTGAGCCAAGCCAGGGCGGAGGGCATCTCCGTCTCCACAACTTCCTACACGGAAGGGGCGCTCAGATCTCAGATCCAGATCGCCGCTGCCTTGGGGCTTTCCACCCTGGACGTCGTTCAGGTGTCCGAGGCATGGCTCGTACTGACCGCGCGCAACCTGGCCGACCTCTCTCGCTACGAGAACCAGCTCCGGCAGGCGGGCGCCGAGCCTGTCAGCTTTGCCGGCCGGGTGGTTGGCGTACGTCTCCCATGGCGCGACGGCTGGATCGCCGGTGTCCTTTCCCGCTCGGATCGGGTCGAGGTGAGCGTCAGGTTCCTCGGCCTTCTCGAATCGGACGGGCCTCCCGTCACACGTCCCGACACGCCCCCCGACCGGCCGTTCACCCCACCGGGCCTGTCGCTCGATGTGGGCCCACTGAGCATCATGAAGCCCGAGCGTACTGCCCCGCACGTCGACGGGGCGATCCAGGTCCTCCTCGACGCGGTACGGCAAGCGTCACCGACGCGCCAGGTGTCCCCGCTTGACTTCCTCCCCGGCGCCGCCCGCGAGGCGGTCAGCCGCGTGGCGGAGATGGTGGGGGTGCCCTTCTCCGCCGAGCGGTCCGAGGTCACCGTGGTCCTTGAAGCGCGGGCCCCGGTATCCCCGATGGCCGCTGGAGCGCGGACGTCCACCTCCTCACATACCGGCCTCACCCTGGCCGTGGTGCCCCTGGGGCAGCTGGAGGGGTTCTTGGCCCAGATGTCCGGCCGGGCGTACGTCCGGCTTCCCTACGAACCGCATCCGCTGTCCGTGACCTCCGAAGGCGTCGCGCTCATCGGCGCGTCGGCCTTCCACGCACAGGGAAGCCGCGGTGCGGGGACCAAGATCGGGATCATCGACCTAGGGTTCCGCGGACTCTCGGCCTCGCGTTCGCGGGGGGACCTCCCCCACGGGGTCATCACGCGTGACTTCACCGGTACGGGCATCGAGACGGGGATCTCCCACGGTACGGCCGTGGCGGAGATTGTCCACGACGTGGCCCCCGACGCCCAGCTCTACCTGATCAAGATCGGCAACGAGGTCGACCTCGATAACGCCGTTTCGTACGCACTTTCCGAGGGAATCCACATCATCAACCACTCCCTGGGGTGGTACAACACGAACTACTACGACGGCACGGGCGCGATCGCCGAGATCACGAAACGGGCCATCGACGGAGGCATCCTCTGGGTGCAGGCTGCCGGGAACGACGGCCGCAGCCACTACAGCGCCACGTTCACCGACCGCAGCAACGACACCTGGCACGATACGGACATCACGCTCAGCGCCCGCGCGGGCGACCCGATCATCCTCTACCTCACCTGGGACAGCTGGCCGGCAACGGCTGACGACTACGACCTCTTCCTCTACGGACCGGCAGGGAACCTCGTCGCCTCCTCGACGAAGACCCAAGGGGGCACGGAGCAGCCAACGGAGCGTATCGCGCCCTCGGCCACCCAATCGGGCACCTACCGCGTGCGGATCCAGCGAGCGAGCGGCGGCACCCGTGCGTTCAAGCTCTTTTCCATCGGCCAGAGCCTGTCACCCTACGTAGCGCGCTCGTCGATCCCCGCACCGGGGAACCTCGCCCAAGCGCTCACCGTGGGCGCCGTCGACTGGTCTCGGTACACTTCAGGGCCTGCCCAAGACTACTCCTCACGAGGCCCGACAACCGATGGACGGACGAAACCGGACCTCGTGGCCCCGGACAACGTGTCCACAGGTGTTACCTACTACACAACGTTCCCCGGGACATCCGCCGCCGCCCCGCACGTGGCGGGCGTGGCGGGCCTCCTCAAGGGGGACGACCCAAGCGCCACGGGGAGCACCCTGCGATCGCGCATCCTGGGGATGACCACCGGGATGGGCGATGCCAATACGTACGGCGCCGGACGCCTGGAGGCGTCCCCGCCGACCGTAACCTTGCCCGACCTCCTTATCGAACGCATCACGCACAGCCCCTCCCAACCATCGATCGGAAGCACGGTTCGCTTTGAGGTCATCGTGCGCAATGCCGGTACGGCGTCAGCCGGCGCCTTCCACGTGCGCCTCCAGGGCGACGGCCCCCGGGACGAGTCCCGGGTAGCGTCGCTCGCCGCAGGCGCCACGCGTACGCTCACGTTCAACCTACCGCTCAGCCGCAGCCCGGAGACGTTCACCGCCACGGCGGACGTGTACGACGCGGTCACCGAAAGCGACCCGACGAACAATACCCGTCAGGTAACGGTCAGCGCGGCTTTGGCCCCGCTTACCGCCGCCCACGGCGGCCCGTACTCCGGCCAGGTCGGCGAGCGGATCACATTCGACGGACGCGGCTCCGACGGTCCGATCACCGAGTACCGTTGGGAGATGGGCGACGGCACAGTCCTTAGCGGTCCCACCGTCAACCACACGTACCGCTCGGCGGGCACGTTCACCGTGCGC
>PUMC01000098.1 GCA_003552425.1 Candidatus Acetothermia bacterium
GCCGCAAGCAGCGTTCGCCCCAGGTGAGCTCCATGTCCAGAAGCCGCGTGTGCCGTGTTGTAAGCGTTCATGGAAGTATGTTGCGGACTCGTTCGTGTGAATGCAAGGCTCTTCCCGTGTGAACCCCACGCGCACTCCTTGCGTCCGCAGCGGCAAGCTGCGGTCAAACGCCTGCGTCGGACCGCCATGCTGACAGTGTCCCCGTCGTGATGCCGAGGAGGTTTCTAGAGTGGCTTTGGGCCTTCTCGACCACGCGGGTCCGTTCGGCGGCTAAGCTGTTGCGGATCTCCTCGTCGCGCATGGAAAGGGCATTGGCATCCACATTGTCCAGTGCCCCGTGGATGCCGGCGAGCGTGAGGCGAACGGCCACCGCGAGGTCACTGGCGAGCTGCTTCCCGCAAAGAGGCAGAAGACGTTCGGCCAGTGCCAACGCCTCGAGTCCATGAGCGGCCGTCTCCAACGGCACCCGAGCAGCGTGCTCAAGCGCGCGCTGTAGCGCCTCTCGCCGCGCCTGTGATTCCGCCTCGTCTGACTTCGGCAGCCGCAAAGCTTCGGCAACGCCGTCGTACGCCGCCGCATCGGCATCCATGCTCCGCAAGAGTTGAGCGCGGAGGTCGCGTGCCTCGCCCGCGTGTGCTGTCAGACGCTCGACATCAGCGTTCCTCTTGCGGGCGGTGACATGGGCCGCCATCTCCAGAAGCGCTGCTCCTGTCGCTTCGGCCAACGCGGCAGCAGCTCCTCCGCCCGGCGTGGGGGTGTTCGCTGCTAGGCGGGCCAGGAATTCCTCTACAGGTGACGCACCGAACGATGGGCTCATCGTTTGACCTCCTCCACAAGCTTTCGAATGTGCTCGGGCGTTGTTCCACAGCATCCCCCGACCGCCTTGGCGCCCGCATCCGCCCAGCGGCGGGCGTGGCGCGCGAAGGTCTCCGGATGGGAAAGGTACACAGTGCGTTCCTCGATCAGCTGAGGAAGGCCGGCGTTGGCCTTGATCCACACGGGAATGCGTGCGGAACGGCACAGCTCCGCGCAGACGGTCTCCATTGTCTCAGGGCCCAGGGAGCAGTTCGCACCCACGAACGCCACCCGCTCCGTCGCATACCCTGACACCGCGGCTACGAACTCGGCAACGGAGGTTCCCATCACAGTGCGGCCTCGCGCGTCGAACGTCATGCAGCAGCCGACCTCGAGGTCCGTGTTCTCAAGGCTGGCGCGAAGCGCAAGCTCGAGTTCACGAAGATCGTAGAACGTCTCGAGGATGAGACCGTCCACGCCTCCCTGGGCCAAGGCAGTTGCCTGCTCCGCAAACACGGCCGTTGCATACTCCGGCTTGAGTTCACCGAGGGGGGCGAGCAGCATCCCCGTAGGGCCGATCGAACCCAACACAACGCGGTGTTCCGCCTCGAGCCGACACAACTCCGCCGCACGCCGGCAAAGGAGCGTGCACTTGGCCTGCAGTCCACGTGATCCGAGCTTGATACGGTTCCCCCCAAAGGAGTTTGTGAGCAGGATTTCGCTGCCGGCCTCCACGTAACCTCTGTGAACAGCGCGTATTGCCCGGGGGCGCGTCCCGTTCCACAGCTCCGGGGGATCACCGGCGGGCAGTCCCATGTGCTGGAGCGCTGTCCCCATGGCACCATCGGCGACGCGCACCCCGGGGGACTCCAGAAGGCAGCGCAGCCGCGTGTGCGTTGACCCGTCCGGTGGCATTGCGCTCGCTCAGTTCAGTCCAGCGTGATACCGCTCAGTGTCTGCGCGGCGGTTAGGGTGTTCCACATGAGCATGGTCACCGTCATCGGGCCGACGCCTCCGGGGACGGGTGTGATCGCCTCGACCTTGTCGGTGAGGGCGTCGAAGTCCGTATCTCCCACCAGGCGGAACCCCGACTTCTTGCTAGCATCCTCGACGCGGTTCACCCCGACATCGATCACGACGGCACCCTCCTTGACCATATCCGCGGTGATCGACCTTGGGGCACCCATGGCGGCAACGAGGATATCGGCTTGGCGGGTGAGGTCAGCGAGGTTCTTTGTACCGGTATGGCAGACGGTCACCGTGGCGTTGGCTCCCGCTTGTTTCTGGACGAGGATGGCGAAGAGCGGTTTGCCGTTGAGGTTGCTGCGTCCGCAGATCACCACGTGCTTTCCCTCGGGGCTGTAACCGCCGCGCACGAGCATCTGCTGTACGCCGTGTGGCGTACAGGGAATGAGATAGGGGTTGCCCACCAGCAGGCGCCCGACGTTCTCGGGGTGGAAGCAGTCCACGTCTTTTCGGGGGTCGATTGCGCGGATGACCGGTGCTTGAGAAATGTGCCGCGGGAGCGGCAGCTGCACCAGGATGCCGTGGCATGTGGGATCCTCGTTGAGTTCCACGATCTTCGACAGCAGGGTGCCTTCCTGGGCGTCCTCCGGCAAGACCACGGTTTCTGAGTGCACGCCGAGTTCGGCGGCCGTCTTCTCCTTCTGCTTCATGTAGGAGACGGACGCCGGGTCCTCGCCGACGCGCACCATGATCAGGCTCGGGGTAACGCCCCGTTCGCGAAGGCGCGCAACCTTCCCCTTGAGTTCGTCCTTGACTTCGGCTGAGATGTCCTTCCCCGAAAGCAGCTTTGCTGGCATGCCCCCTCCTTAACACACAGAACAGGCTGCGGTACACCACCTGGGTTGGATCGCACCGGTGATGCCGTGGTTTGTTGGATCATGGTAGCGTGCTATCTGGAAGCTCGACAAGTACACCACGCGCGCGTGTGTGCAACGGCATCCGGCTGCGCATCTGCTGCTCAGTAACCGTCGGTTGGCGTGGGTGGGGGGGGCGTGTGCTAGAATGATCCATGGAGAATGCAAAGTGGAGAGCTTCTTTCGTGCCGAGGATCCGAAGGGCTCGCGAAGAACTCGTCCATAGCACACCCGAGCGTTTGGCTGAGGCGGCCGGTGCTGCGTGGGATGGCCAGGCCCTGGGATTGTCCTTGCTGGACAAGCCGTTCCGGATTACCTATCCAGAGCTTGTTGTGTGGCCAGCCGATGGGGGCGAACCTTGCCCGGAAGAACTCCAGGCACTGTTCCTTGACTATCTAAGCGCAGCGGACGGGACGACGTTCTCGGGCAAGTGGCTGTCATTTCGCGAACTTTCGCAGGGGCAGTTCTACTTCCATGCCTTTCAAGGGTATGCTGAACGCCCCCTTGTCGAAGCAGTGGGCAACGACATGACCGGTCTAGGCGAGGCCGCGCAGCGGTTGGGAGGGCAACCCATCGCATACGGGGATTGCGGGTACGCCTTTGACGTTCTGCCACGTGTTCGGCTCGCGGTGGTCTACTGGCTGGGTGACGAGGAGTTCCCGCCCAACGCGTCGGTGCTGTTCGATGCTTCCGCAGAACGCTACCTTCCTGTGGACGGGTTGGCGAACCTCGGCCGGATGCTGACA
>PUMC01000120.1 GCA_003552425.1 Candidatus Acetothermia bacterium
AACCTTCACAGTAGGTTGGTCATGCATCACGTTCACACTCCTCTATCGACATGTCGTCAGCTTCGTGGTCCAGTGTGCCACAGATTCAACCGCACAACTGTCGCCAACGCGGCAACACATGCGCGGTTCTTCGTCACCTTGCCGGTACCGCGCCGGACAAACAAGTCGTTCACAAGTGTACCATCCTGCGGCGTGATCCTCGCCGTCTCCGGGGCAGTCGCGCTGGCCTCCTCGGAGGACCGGCCTCTGTGTTACCGTCGTGTTTCCCAGATTCCGCTTGCAGTGCGCGCAGACATCAGGTAACGTCCGCATGCACTGATCCATGTCGGGCCGGCCTCGCCCCCTGTGTACGAGGACCGGCCTGCCGTTACAGGAGCCTAATGCTCCGCAAGCGTACGCACAGAAAGGAGAGGTGCTCAACGTGTCGACGAAGGAGATCTTAGAGGTAACGGAACGGTATTGCGCCCCCAACTACCTTCCTCTGCCGATCGTTGTCGCCCGGGCGGAGGGCGTCTGGGTTGAGGATCCGGAGGGCAACCGCTATATGGACATGCTCAGCGCCTATTCGGCCCTCAACCAAGGACATCGTCACCCGAAGATCATCGAGGCGGCGAAGCGCCAGCTGGATCTGGTTACGCTGACCTCACGGGCATTCCACAATACGACACTCGGGCCTCTGTGCCGGAAACTGGCCCAGCTTACCGGCAAGGATCGCGCGCTGATCATGAACAGCGGTGCCGAGGCTGTGGAGACAGCGATCAAGTGTGCGCGCCGGTGGGCGTATGAGGTGAAGGGGGTCCCGGAGGACCAGGCGGAGCTCATCGCATGCACCGGCAACTTCGCCGGTCGGACGATCACCGCGATCTCCTTCTCCTCCGAGGCGGCGTACAAGCGGGGGTTCGGTCCCCTGACCCCGGGCTTCACCCTTGTTCCTTACGGGGACAGCCGTGCCCTGGAAGATGCCATCACACCCAACACGGCCGGCTTCCTTGTGGAGCCGATCCAGGGTGAAGGTGGCGTGGTCGTACCGCCCGAGGGCTACCTGAAGGAGGCGTACACGATCTGCCGGGACCGCAACGTCCTCTTCCTGGCCGACGAAATCCAGACCGGGTTTGGCAGGACAGGCAAGCAGTTCTGCTGTGACTGGGAGGATGTGAAGCCGGATGTGTACATCTTGGGCAAGGCGTTGAGCGGAGGTTTCATGCCGGTGTCGGCTGTTCTGGCCGACAGGGCGCTGCTCGACCTCTTCGATCCGGGTTCGCACGGGTCAACCTTTGGCGGAAACCCGCTTGCCTGTGCGTGCGCCATCGCGGCGATCGACGCCCTCGAGGAGGGGAACATGGTGGAGAACTCCCTCCAGCTCGGCGCCTACATGAAGCAGGCCCTGCAGGGGATGGCGAGTTCCCTGATCCGGGAAGTGCGCGGAAGAGGGCTGTTCATCGGTGTCGAACTCACGCGCAAGGCCAGGCCTTACTGTGAGGCGCTCAAGGATGAGGGCATCTTGTGCAAGGAGACCCACGACAACGTCGTGCGGTTTGCCCCGCCGCTCGTCATCACCAAGGATGAACTGGATTGGGCGTTGCCGCGTATTCGTAAGGTCCTGTGCTAGACGACCGAGTAGGATTAGGTGTGTTGTACGGCTGAGGAGGTGGTCGACATGCGCAGAACGTTTGTCCTGCTGGCCGCTTTGGTGTTGGCAGCGGCGTGCATCCCGGCTTTGGCAGCGGAGGCCCCACGTGAGCCCCTGCTCTATGGGCTCGCGTCCCTCGCTCTTCCAGGCTTGGGGCAGGTCCTGCAAGGGGAAACCACACGAGGTCTCACGCATTTTGGACTCGCTGTGGCGGTACCCGTTGTGGGTGGATCCCTGGCGATGTTCACCCCGCCCCCGGCGCGCACGCTCGTGTGGACCGCTGTCGGTGCGGCAACGTTGGGCGTGGCGGTGTACAGTGCCATCGACAGCTATGAGCTTGCCGTAGCCTACAATCGGCGGCATGGTTTCGCGATCGGCCTCACACTGCAGGTGTGAGGCGGTCGGCGGGAACCGGTCCGGACCCCGCCCGGGCATGGCGGGTGGCCAAGGCCTCTGCATCGGGGCTGTGTGCCTGAGTTGGATGAGAACGTGATAACGGCTACACTCTAGTTTATCTGTTGAATGTGGGAGGTGTGTGCGGTGAGAGCTTTGTTTCGCCTCCTGGTGGTGGCCCTGCTTGCTGTGGGCATCGCCGGTACGGCACAAGATGTGATTCGCATAGGTGTGGTGGGGCCGATGGCGGCGATGCCGGGTCAGCACCACTGGTACGGAGCGTCGCTGGCCGCAGAGGAGATCAACGAGGCTGGCGGCATCGAGCTGGGTGATACAACCTACCTGATCGAACTGGTCCGGGTGGACACCAATGAACTTCACAGCATTCCTGATGCGGTGAGCGCCGTGGAGCGTGCGATCACCGCCGACCGGGTCGATTTCCTGGTGGGTGGATTCCGCACCGAGGCCGTGATGGCGATGACCGAGGTAGCGGCCGACCACCAGAAGGTCTTCCTCATCGCCGGAGCTGCCGCTGATCAGCTTCTCCAGGGAAGAGTGGACGTGGACTACGACCAGTACAAGTGGTTGTTCCGCGTGGCGCCGGTCAAGTCCTCCGACCTGGCACGTGTTTCGCTTATCCTGCTGGGCGAAGTGGTGCAGACGATGCGTGAGGAACTGGGCATCGATGTGCCCAAGGTCGGTATCCTGGCCGAGCAGCTGGAGTGGGTCGAGCCTCTTGTCCGTCGGGCGGAGTTGCTCATCGCTGCCCAGCCTCCTGCAGGTCTCGGAGCGGAGCCGGTAGGAACGTGGCGCCCCTCAGCGAGGGCCACGGACGTGACCACCGAGCTCACGCGCTTGGAGCGGGCCGGCGCGCAGATCATCTACACCGTGTTCTCTGACCGTGTCGGGGTGCCGTTTGGCCGCGACTGGGGACGTCTGGAGATCCCCGCAGCGGCGGTCGGCATCAACGTCGAAGCACAGGGCGATGGCTGGCTCGACGCAACCGGGGGATTCGGAGGATACATGGCCACTGTGGGCATCTACGCCCGCGGGGTGGCGATCACGCCGGCCACGGAGCCGTTCGTGGAGAAGTTCATCGACAAGTACGACGAGCTTCCTCTGTACACAGCCGCCACGTACGATGGGCTGTACATCCTGAAGACGGCCCTGGAGACGGCCGGTACGCGCGACGGCCATGCGGTTGTCGAGGCGCTGGAAACTACGGATCACGAGGGGACGCTCGGCCGGATGGTGTTCGATAAGACCCACGACCTCAAGTGGGGACCCCAGTTCGTGACGGGGCTTGGTGTGCAGTGGGTGGATGGGGAAGCGCGGGCCATATGGCCACGCGAGTGGCAACCGGATCCCGTGAACATGCCGGAACTGGTGATGACCTACCCCGGCGCGATCCCCTACCAGATTCCCCCGTGGGTGCTTCACAACTGATAGGGGTATGACAAGACCATGCGCGTGCCTCGGGGCACCCCCCGACGGGGTGCCCCGAGGCTAAGCCGATGTTTGCCGATATCGTCATCAACGGACTGCTCTTGAGCGGCATCTACGCCATGCTCGCTCTGGGCTTCGCCTTGGTGTTCGGTGTAGGGCGGTTGATGAACCTTGCGCACACGGCCTTCTTCATGCTGGCCTCCTACGGCATCTTCTATTTCATGAGCATAGGCACGGGTATGACGCTCGCGGTGCTGGCCAGCGCCACGGGCATTACGGTCGTGGGCATTGTGTTCTACAAGCTGTTCCTAGAGCCGGTGCGCGAGATGGAGTTCACCGTGCTGATCGCCGCGCTGGCCATCGCCGTCCTCCTGCAGGAGCTGATGCTGCTCTTCTTCGGAGACCGTGTGCTGTTCGTCCCCGCAGCTTTCCCCGGCTTCACCCGCCTGTTTGGTGTGCGTGTGGGCAACCAGGAGATCGCCACCGTTGTGTTGGCGCTGCTGAGCCTGCTCGGTACCTGGTTGCTGCTTGCGCGCACCCGCATCGGCCTTGCTATCAGAACCTCGGCCCAGGACGCTGAGGTGGCCAACCTGATGGGCATCAACGTCAACCGCGTGACGGCGATCGTGATGGCCATGGGGCTGCTCCTTGCTTCGCTGGCCGGAGCGGCGGTCGCCCCGTTGCGCTCGGTAGAGCCCGAAATGTGGATGCACCCGCTGGTGATCGTGCTGGCGGCGGTGGTGCTGGGGGGACTGGGCAGTCTCAAGGGAAGTCTCCTGGGTGCGGTGATCCTGGCGTTTGCCGAGGTGTCCGTGGTGTTCCTCATCCCTGGAGGGTCTTACCTGCGCACGGCGGTGGCCCTGGCGATCATGTTCGCTGTGTTCCTGCTCCGTCCCGAGGGTCTGTTCGGGTCGGGGGTTGCCGAGGAGTCCTGAGATGTTTCACGTTCGATCGGCGGCCCGTTATCTCAACACGGAGATTTTCTCGCTTCCCACGCGCGTTCTTGCGCTGCTGTTCGTGGTTGCGCTGGCCCTGTTCCCGCTGTTTACGCAGGACGCGTACCTCCTTCGGATCCTCGTCCTGACCTCGATCTTCACGATCTACGCGGTCAGCTGGGACCTGCTCGCGGGATATGCTGGGCAGATCAGCTTGGGGCACGCCCTGTTCTTCGGGATCGGGGCCTACACAAGCGCGCTGCTCAACTTGCGCCTGGGGATTCCGCTCGGTGCCGCCGCCGCCACCGTAACGGGGCTGATCGTCGGTATACCTTGTCTTAGGCTCCGGAAGCACCATCTGGCCTTGGCAACGCTGGCCTTCCCGCTCATGCTCACGGGGCTCGTGTTCATGTTCCCGGCGTTCACCGGTGGAGAACTGGGCATTAGCCGGATCACGAGGCTCGCGCCATCGCGGATCACCGAGTATTACATCGCGGTCGGCGTTATGCTCGCGGTGATCATCGTGCTGTGGAAGCTCACCACGTCTCGCGTGGGCCTCATCCTCCACGCCATCCGTGAAGACGAGGTGGTCGTCAAGGCACTGGGCATCAACACAGTGCGCTACAAGCTTCTGACGTTCCTCATCTCGGGATTTGTGGCGGGGATGGCGGGCGCGCTCTATGCGCACTTCATGCGCATTGCGGGCCCCAGCAATCTGGAGCTGTTCATGTCGTTTCAGCCGGTGATCTGGACGATCTTCGGCGGTGCAGCCACGATCTACGGACCGGTCACGGGCGTGTTCCTCCTGTTCCCCGCGCTCGAGTACCTGAGGGCGATCCCCGCGTACCGGATGATCGTGTTCGCGCTGATGGTGCTCCTGATCCTGCGGTTCATGCCGGGCGGGTTGGCCAACTGGGTACGGGACAAGCTCGAACAGGACTGTCCGCACTGTCACGTCAAGAACGCCTTCACCCGCCGCACGTGCAGGGCCTGTCGGACAGAACTTACCGGCTAGCGTTCAGAGACCGAGATAGGAACGCCGTACCACTTCATCGGCAAGCAGCTCCTCCGGCGGACCGTGCGCCACAATCCGTCCTTGGGACAGCACGTATCCGGATGCGGCAAGCGACAGCGCAAGCGTCGCGTCCTGCTCCACGAGCAGGATGGCGATCCCCGTGTCACGTATCTCGCGGATCCGGGCGAACAGAGGTTCCTTGACCAGCGGCGCGAGCCCGGTCGATGGCTCGTCGATCAGCAGAAGCTTCGGGCCGCTCATCATCGAGCGCCCGATGGCGAGCATCTGCTGCTCGCCTCCGGAGAGGGTCCCCGCGCGCTGCCGGCTGCGCTCTTGGAGCAGCGGGAACAGCCGGTGCACCTCGGCCAGCCGCGTCTCGACTTCCTTTCGGTCCCGCACGAGGTACGCTCCGGCCAGCAGGTTCTCCCTCACGGTCATCTCCCGGAACGGTCGGCGCCGTTCGGGACACAAGATGAGCCCTCGTCCCGCGATCTCGTGGGGAAGGAGCTGGTCGATGCGCTGTCCCTCGAACGCGATCGTCCCCTCGAGGCGCACAGTCGTGTGCCGCGAAACCTTCTGGTCGCGGCGCACCAGCCCGGCGAGCGCCCGGAGCAACGTCGTCTTGCCCGCGCCGTTGGGGCCCACCATGCTCACCATCGCGCCCTTGCGCACCTCGAGGTTCACGTCGTGCAGGATGAGCGCCGGACCGTACGAAACCGACAGACCTTCGACGAGGATCTCCGGGGTCACGGGGTGACCTCCTCGTCCGCACTCCGGTCCGCCTTACCGATATAGACCTCGACAACTTGAGGATCCTGGACGACTTCCTCGGGCGCCCCGTCGGCCAGCACCTGCCCGAAGTGCATCACCACGATGCGGTCGGCAATCCGCATCAGTTCCGACAGTTTGTGCTCGACGATGATCATCGCGCATCCCTCGCTGTGCAGCCGGCCGAACCTGCCCCCTTTTCTCAGTCGGTGCACGGAGTTGGCCAGGAGGCGTGTTTCGGTTTCCGTAAGTCCGGCGAACGGTTCGTCGAGCACGAGAAGGTCCGGGTCGGTGGCGATCGCACGCGCGATTTCCAGCCGTTTGAGGTCCCCTTGTGAGAGCGACCCCGCGGGCGTCATCGCCAGGTCGGA
Source organism: Candidatus Acetothermia bacterium (assembly GCA_003552425.1). The sequence continues at coordinate 6,559 of PUMC01000120.1, forward strand.
AAGGCCAACGAACTCGAGGGCATCGAGAGCCCGGGCCTCCACCGTTTTGACCCACTCGCCCTTGCGTGTCATGCGCGGGTTGTACAGGCCCACCATCACGTTGGCGATCAGGGGAAGACGTTTCATGGGCCGGCTGTTCTGGAACGTGCCGGTGATACCCTCCACCACGCGCTTCCACGTGGGCGCACGTGTGATATCCTGCCCGCGGAGCAGCACCCGCCCTGCGTCGGGACGCAGAAGCCCCATGATCATCTGCACCATGGTGGTTTTGCCCGCCCCGTTGGGGCCGATCAGCCCCACGATCTCCCGTGGCTGGACCTGGAAACTGGCCTTGCGCACCGCCTCCAGTCCTCCGAACCGCTTGGACAGCTCGGAGACGGCGAAGAAGTCTTCCGTCAAAGCCCCTCGCTCTCCTCGCGAAGCTCTCGGCGGGAGACCTTCCCCACGTCGGTCTTGGGAAGCTCGCTCCGGAACTCGACGACCTTCGGTACCTTGTACGGGGCAAGCCTTCCCTTGAGGAAGTCACGGATCTCGGCCTCGGTCACCCTCCCGCGGGCTTCCGGACGAAGCACCACATAGGCTTTCGGGTATTCCCGTTCACGGGTGTCCTTGACGCCGATGACACCAGCGGCCTTCACCATCGGGTGCTGGCCGATCAGTTCCTCGATCTCGCGGAGGAAGATGGAGAAACCCTTGTACTTGATCAGGTCCTTTGTGCGGGCGCAGTAGATGAAGTATCCATCGTCGTCAATGCGGACGAGATCGCCCGTGCGGAACCATGTCCGGCCCTCGATCTCCACGAACGAACGTTTGTTCTCTTCGTCACGCTCCCAATAGCCCGCGGTGATGTTGGGACCGGCCAGCACGAGTTCGCCCACCTCCCCCGGTACCAGGAGTTTGCCCCCTTCCACATCCGCCACCGCCGAATCGACGTTGGGAAGGGGCACGCCGAACGAACCGCGCTTGATCCGCTGCGTCGGTGACACATGGCTCACCCCGGAGGTCTCGGTCATCCCGAAACCTTCCATGACGGGCCGCCCCGTTCGCGCTTCCCAGGCTTCGGCGATTGTGTCGGGAAGGGCGTCGGCACCGCAGACGATGAGCTTCATGCGGGCCCAGTCGACAAGGGTGGTCTTGGAGTGGTCCTTCAGAACATCGTACAACGCTGGAACCCCGTAGAAGACGGTGACCTTCTCCCGCTCCGCCGACTGGAGAATCTGTCCCAGATCGAGCGAGGTGAACAGGACGATCGTAGCCCCGATGCGGATTCCCATGAGCAGCGCTGCCACCTGTCCGTAGATGTGGTACAGAGGAAGCGAGGCGGCGATGGCCTCCTCGCCCTCCGAAAGCACCGGGAAGAAGGCACGGAGCTGCGCGGTGCACGCGACAAGGTTCGCGTGGGTGAGGCGCACCCCTTTGGGTTGCGCGGCTGTTCCCCCGGTATAGGGAAGTGCGGCCAGGTCCTCCTCGGGGACGACGGTCACCTCGGGTGGGGGCCCGGAGGCGCTCTTGAGGAGCTTCTGGAAGTGGTGAACGCCAGGCCGATCGGGAATCGGTGTCTTCTTGGCGAACACGCCTTTCAGCGTTGGCAGGTACTCGTGGGCACCCGTAACGATGATCCCCTTCAGCTCGACGCCAGCGCGCTCAACGTTCTCAAACAGCACATCCTGGCAAACGATGTAGGTCGAACCGCTGTCCTGAAGCTGGAACGCGAGCTCCGAACTCGAGTAGGCCGGGCTCACCGGAACCACCACTGCTCCCGCCCTGAGTGCGCCGAAGTACGCGATGACGAACTGCGGGCTGTTGAGGAGGTAGAGGCCCACCCGATCACCCTTGGACACACCGATTTCCGCCAGCGCGGAGGCGAAGCTCAGCGCCTTCTTGTTGAGTTCATCGTAGGAAACGCTGGCTCCGTAGAACCGAAGGGCCGGTCGCTTGGGATACTTCGCCGCCGCTTCCTCCAAGAGCGCCCATAGTGGTGTGGAAGGAAACGCTACGTCCTCAGGCACTCCTGGATCATAATGCTCCATCCACGGACGTTTGCTGTATGGGAACACTTCGCTCATGACCTCGTTCATGGCACCGCCTTCACGCATGCAACCCTCATGTGGGTGACAAACATAACCATAGGCATTATAGGCACTGCGCCACAACGATCAAGAAGCCGAAAAGCGGGCGGGGACAAAGCCCCGCGTATGGCGGGCGGGGACAAAGCCCCGCGTGTGGCGGGCGGGGACAAAGCCCCGCCCTCTACGGGACGTGGAGCACGTCGCCGGCGATGTTGACCGCGTGATCGCCGATTCGCTCGAGGTTGTGAAGGATCTCCACAAACAGGATGCCCACCGCAGCATCGCACACACCCTGCTCCAGGCGTGCGACATGCCGCCCTCGGAACAACGCTTCCAGGTGGTCGACCTCGGCTTCCAGATTCAGCGCCTGTTGGGCACGATCCCTGTCCTCGTCCCGCAGGGCGTCCAGTGTGTGCACGTAGAGCAGTCGGGCCGCGCGGAACAGGGCGGCCAGATCTTCGCGTGCCTCTCCGGAGAACGCTTTTCCCTTCCGCTGGACCATGCGCCCCCGTTGGGCGATGTTCACCGCTTGGTCACCCACGCGTTCGATGTCGCCCGTGGCGTGTTGGAGGATGTGCAGCCGTCGACCCTCGGACGCCGATAGCTGTTCCCCCGGGATGCGCGTGAGATACGCTTCGACCGTCTTCTTGAGGTCGTCCACACAAGCTTCGATCTCCAGAACCTCCTCAAACGCTTCAGGTGCGTCGCTGAGCAACCCGCTCTGGCACGCGTCGATCATCGTGAGCGTCAGGTCACCCATCCGCAGGATCTCGCGTCGCGATTGGTGCAGGGCAACCGTGGGGGCCGACAAGAAGGCATCGGAGAGGTATTCGGGGGTTGCGGTCCCCGCGGGTGGCCTGCCGCGGACGAAGCGTCCCACGAGCGCGGTCAGCGTACCCACCATGGGCATCCAAATCAGCGTGTTGGCCACGTTGAAGAACGTATGGGCGTTGGCGATCTGCCGTTCGAGCGAGCTCGCGGTCGTGGCAACGAACCCAGCGTACCAGGATACGAGCGGTACGAGCACGGCCACGCCAACGAGGTTCACGAGGAGCTGGGCCCGCGCCAGGCGGCGTGCGGGGAGCGCTGCACCGATCGATGCTAGCTGTGCGGTGATCGTGGTTCCGATGTTCGCTCCCAGGACCAGGGCCACGGCCGTGGGCAGCGTGATGATGCCCGCTGCACCCATGGCGATCACCAGGGCGGTCATCCCTGATGAACTCTGAATCATCGCCGTCACGCCTGCGCCCACGAGCACCCCCAGGGGGGCGTTCTTCCCCAGCGAGGCCAGAAGTTCCAACACCGCATCCCTTTGCGCGAGCGCTGCCAGTCCCCCGGACATCACGTCCATCCCCAGAAACAGGAGTCCCAGGCCCAACACCGCTCGGCCCGCGTCCCCGGCGCGTCGGCCGCGGAACAACTCCGACACGAGGAACCCCAGCGCGATGAGGGGGAGGTAGTACGCTCCCACACGGAAGGCGATGAGCTGGGCCGTCACCGACGTGCCGATCTCCGCCCCCAACATAACCCCCACTGCCTGACGGAGGTTGAGCGCCCCGGCGTTGATCAGGCCGATCAGCAGGACCATCGCCATGCTGCTTGACTGGAGAACGCCGGACGTGACGGTTCCCACCAGCACACCTCGGTAGGCATGGCGGGTGAGGCGATCGAGGAGCAAGCGCATGCGCTCCCCGACGGCGCGCTTGAGGGCGCCGCTGAGCACGCGCAGCCCGTAGAGAAAGAGGGCGAGGCCCCCGGCCGCGCTGATCACCACGGTTGTCGTGTCCATCGCACACACCGCCCCACAGACATTCTCGGCTCTGGGGACGCGCTGCACAAACGGCGATGCCCCGTGATCGTCGCGGCGGAGCGTTGTGCCGTGGCGAGGCACCGGGCTGTACCCGATATAATCGGGCGCGAGGTCACGGCGGGATGGAACGCACAGAACGCAAACTGGCGGCGGTTATGGTTACCGACATCGTCGGGTACACCACGATGGCGCAGCGCGACGAGGCGCTTGCCCTGGAACTCCTTGAGGAGCACCGCAGCCTCTTGCGGACCCGCTTCGCCCGGCACGGGGGGCGGGAGATCAAGACCATGGGTGACGGGTTCCTGGTGGCGTTCACGAGCGCCCTTGCCGCCACGGAGTGCGCCATCGACATCCAGCAGTCGATGCGCGCCCGCAATGCCGAGGCTCCCGAGGAGCGGCGGGTCCTCCTCCGCGTTGGGATTCACGTAGGGGACGTCGTCGACCAAGGGGGAGATCTCCTCGGCGACGGGATGAATGTCGCTTCGCGCATCGAGCCCCTGGCGCAGCCCGGTGGTGTGTGTGTCACGGCCCAGGTGTACGAACTCGTGCGCAACAGAATCCGCCTCCCGTTCACGAGCCTCGGCCGGCGCCAGCTCAAGCACATCGGGGTCCCGGTCGCACTGTACCGGTTGGTGTTCCCCTGGGAGGAAGTCCCCGCCACCCAGACCCCCGCGGAGCCGACACGGATCGCCGTGCTGCCGCTCGTGAACATCAGCCCCAGCGCCGAGGACGCCTACTTCTCCGACGGGATGACGGGGGAGCTCATCTACACCTTGTCCCGCCTTCCCGCCCTGCGGGTGATCGCCCAGACCTCGGCCATGAAGTACCGCGACAGCCGCAAGTCGGTGGCCGAGATCGCCAAGGAACTCAGCGTGGGCACTGTGATCGAGGGCAGCGTGCGCAAAGCAGGCAGCCGTGTCCGCATCACACTGCAGCTCGTCGACGCCGAGACCGAGGAATACCTGTGGTCGGAGGCCTATGACCGCAACCTGGAAGACGTGTTCGCGCTCCAGGAGGAGATCGCTCAGCAGGTGGCCCAGGTGCTTCAAGTAGAGCTTCTGGGCAAGGAGCGGTCCCGGGTGTGCGTCTCCCCCGCGGCGGACGTCGATGCCTACATGCTGTACCTGCAAGGCCGGCACTTCTGGAACCGCCGCTCCGAAGAAGGCGTACGCAGGGCCGCCGAGCTGTTCGACCAGGCCATCTGCCTCGACGATCGCTATGCGCCGGCGTACGCCGGGCTTGCCGATGCGCACGCCGTTCTCGTGAACTGGGGGTACGCGCCGAAACGGGACGCCCTCAAGGAAGCGCGCCAGGCAGCGGAGAAGGCCATTGCCCTCGACCCGAGCCTTGCCGAGGCCCACGCCTCGCTGGGTCTTGTCCTCCTCGAGGAGGCGGACGACCTCACCCGTGCCGAGGACGCCTTCCGGCGGGCGACAACCCTCAACCCGAGCTACGCGCCGGCGCACCACTGGTTGGCCAACGTTCTTCACACCACAGGGCGCACTGAGGAAGGCCTTCAGGAGATCCGCAAAGCGCTCCAGCTCGATCCGCTGTCACCGACGATCGCCGTGGTCGCGGGGGAGTTCCTCTTCGAAGCAGGCCGCGCGGACGAGGCGATCTCCCAATGGCGTCGTGCGCTGGAGATCGCCCCCGACTTCGTGCGGGCCCAGTTCTCGCTGGCCCACGCCTACCAGGCTGCCGGAGACTGGGAGCGCGCCGACGAGGCGTTGACGCGCGCCCTTGCTGCGGACCCCGAGGCGGCAACGGCCCACGCCGAGTACGGGGCGCACCTCCTTTGTCTGGGGCGTGTCGAGGAAGCGCGGGCCGCGCTTCGGCGCGCGGCTGAACGGGCGCACGCCCCCTTCTCCGGGCACCACCTGGGGCTGGCCCTGGTCTGCTCCGGAGCCGAGGACACGGCTCGGGAGATGCTTACCAGGGCAACGGAGCAGGACGATGACTGGCCGGGCCTGCGCCTTTCCCTGGCCGTGGCCGACGCCCTGGGGGGCGCACACGACCGGGCGGTCGAAAGCCTGCAAGCGCTCGCCAACCGCTACGCCGGATCGATCCCCAGGCTCGCCGAGGGGGCGGACAGCATCCGCGGTCTCGTAGAAGCCATCGCGGGCAACGCCCAAGAAGCACGAGCGCTCGTTGCCCGGCAGGAGCAAGCCACCACGCGAAGCGACACAGCAAACACGGTCATCGGCCTGACGCGTCTGTGGCTCGGTGACCTCGATGCGGGGTTCGACAGCCTGTCGGAGGCGGTACGGGAGCGGGAGTCCATGGTGCGCATGCTCAAGGTGCTTCCCCTTCCAGAGGGAGCACGCGCCGACAGCCGTTACACGAAACTCCTTCGCTCGCTCAACCTGCCCCTCGAGGAGGCGGAAACCCGCACGCCGGCCTCGGCCCCCGAGGCGCGCGACGACTGACCGCGCCCGCGCGCATCGGGGTCTCACCCAGAGCCTGGGCTCACGCCACCTCGCGGTACCAGTTCTCCGGAAAGCCGTCCTCGAACGTCGGTCCGTATAGCACGTCGATCCCGTCAAGTTCGGTGACAAAGAGCTGGAACACGCCCTTGACGATCGACCCCTGAAGAAGGTGACCCCCGATCGTGGGGACGTTCCACGCCCCACCCGCCACAAAGTGGATCGCCGGGAACGGCTCCTCCACGCCGTCCCGCTCCCGGACGTGGATGATGCCTCCCAGGGACAGGATCATGCTCAGGTTGTGAATCTCCATCGGTGCTTCGTGGTGCCAGTTCTCCGGATCGCGGGCGTCGGGCGCCCACACCAGGAACCGCAGGGGTTGGAATCCCCCCATGAACGCCGCATGGAGCTTGGCGAACCGTAACCGGCGGTCCACGGCAAACTGCTGGATGGCAAGCCACGCGTCGGCACCGGTGTTCATCCGCAGGATGAACGTCCGGCCGGTCCGGTGACGCACGCTGTGGTAGGCTCGCGGGTGGGGTGCATCGGACATCCATTCCTTGTTCATGTTGCCTCCTCCGGTCCCAACGCGGGGCGCGTCCCCGCCGGGGTGATCCTACGGTAGCAAAACCGTGCGGAACCGGGCAAGGTCCGGCCCCATCAATGCCCTGCCTCTGCCACAACGGTGGCAAGGACCAGCGAACGCAGTCCCCTTGGGTGGTTCCGCGCAGGAAGAACGTGGCATCCTCCAGAATGTAATGCACATAACACGCATGGCGTCCTTTGTCAGATTATACTAACGCACTCTTTAGGGAGGGCGGTAACGTGAGGAGAAACAGTGTTCTTTGGATCTTGTGCACCGTTGTTCTATGTGGAATCGGGTTTCCTGTGCTGGGTTCGGAGATCGAGGTAGGGCTGGAACCGTTCCTCGTCGTTCTCGATTCGGAGAAGGACGAAGAGCACCTTGAGCCCACCGAACAAGCCCGACCGGGTGACGTCCTTGAATACCTTCTCTGGGCCAAAAACGCGAGCGAGGAAACGGCGGAAGGGCTTATTCTTGTGGGGCCTGTCCCCGACCATACGAAGCTCCATGCACCGTGGTACGAGGCGATCCTCGCCTTTCTCGACACAGGCGAAGACGCGCCCGTGCTCTACGTCCGCAAGGCCGAGGGGGAGGAACCGGAGCCACGCTACATGGGCGAGGACGCACTGCCCGAGTTCAGCATGGACGATGGCGAGACCTTCGCGCTTCCCCCGGTGAAGGTGGAGGTCGATGGCGAAACACAACGCGCGACGGCGGACATGTTCAGTCATGTCCGGTGGATGATCGGACCGCTGCTACCTGGCCAGCGAGCCGAAATCCGCTACCGCATACAAGTACCGTAAAGGGGAGGGACGATGGGAAAACGTGGGTGGCTTCTGGTTCTATTGGGGGTTGTTGGGCTGGGGCTCGTGGCGGTGGGTTCGAGCACACCGGCCGGCACCGAGATCCGTAACCAAGCGTCGGCAACCTACCTCGACCACAAAGGCGTGCAGCACACGGCCACGTCGAACGAAGTGGTGACGATTGTGTCCCAGGTGTGTGGCCTGTCGATCAGTCCTGAGTTTCAGGCGCAGCACGCCGCACCGGGGAACACGGTGTACTTCTCCTACACGCTGACCAACACGGGCAACGCCCCGGATACGTTCCAGCTGAAGCTCGTGCAGACCGGAAGCGTTCCGTTCACGCCTCAGAACCCCCGGGTCTACGAGGACGTGGCCGGCAACGGTCTCGTCGACCCCGGCGATCCGTTGCTCACAGAGGACTTGGACGAATACGGAGACGCGACCCGCACGGTGGCCGCCGGCGAGCAGATCAAGCTGATCGTGGTCTATGAGGTCCCGAGCGGTGCGTCCAGCGGTGATGAGGCTGAGGTGGATTTGGTCGGCACAC
>PUMC01000019.1 GCA_003552425.1 Candidatus Acetothermia bacterium
GTTGCATGCCTCGACGTCCCCCACTAACCTGTCCGTCATGTCCAACACAACAGCGCTGCCTGAACGTTCAGCCGTCCCGGTCGAGGAGACCTGGGACCTCGAAAGCGTGTTTGCCTCACCACAAGACTGGGAAGCCGCCTGCCAGGAGCTCCTGGTGCAGTTGCCGAAGCTGGCCGGCTACCAGGGTCGCCTGAAGGAGGGCCCGTCTGTCTTGCTCGAGTTCATCACGCTTTATGAGGACGCCGCCCGCCTGGCGGGAAGGATCTTCGTCTATGCGAGCAACGCCTCAGCAGTGGACACGCTCGACCAGGAGGCGACAGGCCGCAGCGGGCAGGCGCGCGGCCTCTTCGCCCGATTTGGCGCATCCGTCGCGTTCAAGGACCCGGAGCTCCTGGCGATCGGATTCGACACCCTGCGCCGGTGGATGGACGAGACGCCGGACCTGAGGTTCCTCGCTCACTACGTGGATCAGCTCGAGAAGAAGCAGGCCCATGTGCGTTCGGGTGACGTGGAAGAGGTGCTGGCGTTGGGCTCCGATCCGCTATCCGCGCCGTTCAGCGTCTTCAACAGCCTCACCGGCGCGGACATGACGTTCAGGCTGGCCACCGACACCGCAGGCAAGAAGTTCGAGGTGGGACAGGCAAGCATCGGGTCGCTGCGAACGCATGCCGACCGTGCCGTGCGGCGGACGGCGTGGGAGAGCTATGCGGACGGCTACCTCGGGCTCAAGAACACACTCGCAAGCGCACTTCTCGGAGCGTTCAAAGCCGACGTGTTCAGGATGCGCGCGCGGGGCTACGCCTCAAGTCTGGAGGCGTCCCTCTCGCCGAACTTCATCCCGGTGGAGGTGTTCCACAACCTCATCGGAGTCTTCCGACGGAACCTTCCCACGTGGCACCGCTACTGGGCGCTCCGCCGCAAGCTCCTTGGGTACGACGCGTTCCACGTGTACGACATCAAGGCTCCGCTCACGGGGCACAAGCCGTCGATACCGTTCGAGCAGGCGGTCGACTGGATCTGCGAGGGGATGAAGCCGCTCGGTGAGGAGTATGTCGGGGTGCTGCGGCGGGGCTGCCTCGAACAGCGCTGGGTCGACCGCGCACGCAACCGAGGCAAGCGCGAAGGCGCCTTCTCCAGTGGCTCGCAGGGCACGCATCCGTTCATCATGATGAGCTACGCCGACGACATATTCAGCCTGAGCACGCTCGCGCACGAGCTCGGCCACTCCATGCACTCCTACTACAGCCGCTTGAGCCAGCGCATGATCTACAGCCGCTACGGGTTGTTCGTCGCCGAGGTGGCGTCGAACTTCAACCAGGCCATGGTTCGGGATCACCTGTTCCGTACCCTGACCGACAAGGCGCTCCAGATCGCTTTGATCGAAGAGGCGATGTCGAACTACCACCGCTACTTCTTCATCATGCCGACGCTCGCGCGTTTCGAACTCGAGATCCACGGGCGCGTCGAGCGCGGTGAGCCGGTAAGCGCCGACACGCTCATCGGGGTCACAGCCGACCTGTTCCGTGAAGGCTACGGCGATGAGATGGTCTTCGACCGCGAGCGGATCGGCATCACGTGGGCCCAGTTCCTACACATGTACATGAACTTCTACGTCTACCAGTACGCCACCGGGATCTCCGGCGCGCACGCCCTTGTGCAGAGCGTCCTCTCGGACGGGGAGGCTGCCGCTGGGCGCTACCTGGACTTTCTCAAGTCGGGCGGCTCACGCTATCCCCTTGACGCGCTTGAGCGGGCAGGCGTCGACCTGAGATCGCCGCAGCCGGTGGAGGCAGCGTTCGCCGACCTGTCCGCGTTGGTGGACCGTCTCGAGGGCTTACTGGGGTAAGCCCAGGAAGAACACGCAGCCGGTTCTATGAGACGGTGTGACGAGAGCTTCCGCAGCTTCGTCAGGTGGTGAAGCGGATAGCTGCACCCTGCGGAGTTACCAAACCGCCTTCAGCACCCATCCCGGCTCCGCAGAAGAACATAGGAGACACACCCGATGCGGAGGGCCATATGTAATGCTTGCAACTTGTAACCGGTTCTTGCACCCGCTATAATGCCGGCCGAACATATAGGAGGCGGCGGGATCAACCGGGGCGCCTGAGAGCTAGAGGGGTGCAGCGGGTTACCGCAACGCCTACGTAGAAGAGAGGTGATGGCTGGGCACAGCGCGGTCACTGAGGATCGAAACGGCAAACCCGTCGTAAGGCGGGGGCGCAAAGCCACAGACCCACAAGGTGGGTGGCTGGGCTACCGAAACCTCCTAATGGAAGAACGTGAAACCACAATCCATGAGGAGGTTCTTTTTTATGAAGCGGGTACTGATTCTGACTTGTGTGGCACTGATGGCGTTGGGCTTGGCGGGGTCCGCAGAGACCTGGGACGATGGCGTCCTAGAAGCAGAGTTCTGTATCGACCGTGACATCATCATCGGGGGAGAGACGAACTTCACGTGGCCTGAAAACTCCGATGTGGGCAAAGCCGATGCTATCGGCACTTTTTGGAGCGAGGCCCTTCAGCTCTGGGTGACCAGTAACGTTGAGGTAGAGTTAACTGCAACGCTGGTTGGGGAGAAGGGCACGCTCAGTTTTGCCCCACATTACTTCACGGGCTCGGAACCAGCAGACACGCCCCTGCCTACGTTCCTGAGGATCGGAGCTACTGGCAATGGCGAGGACACCGTCACTTTTCCGAGTGTACAGCGCGGATCGGAAGTCGCGCTTGAAGACCTATATATTGGTGTCGAAAGATCGGGGTACGCAGATCATGCCGGCAACTACCTTGCTTATGTTAGGGTATACGTGAGTTGGTTCCAGCCGTGATGATGTGCATACCGGCCTAGGCGAACTTGTCACATGCCCAGTTCGCGACAATCAGAGAGAACGAGGAGGCTGGGCGTTGGCCTTTCCTCCTCGTTCCTGTTGGCCGTATCATTGGGCTGACAGCAGAAAGGAACGTGTAGCAAGTGCGAAGCCTAGTTGTGAAAGCACTGGTGGTGTTTCTTCTGGTCGGGGGTCTGGGAGCGCTAGCTGTGGAACTCCCGCGAGTTTCCGTGGACCCGATGGTAGCGTGGGTGGAACTCGAGGCCGGGATAAGCCACTCGGGGAGCTTTGAGGTGAATAACCTAGGAGCACGGCCCATCACGCTCAACGTAGCTGTTTTTGACTTTATCCTCGGAGAAAGAGGCGCGTTCACCACATTGTTTCCGGGATCTCTGGGTGACCGGAGTCTCGCCGAGCACATGGTCTATAGCCCAGAGCGGATGACGCTCGAGGCGGGAGCGTCACGGACCGTGAACTATTCCTTCACCTTGCCCCAGGAGGCGAGCGGCCCGCACTGGGCGACGCTGGTCGTCACCCCTGAATCTCCCGAGGAAGTGGAGATGGAGCCTGAGGACGAAGCGGGCCTGGGGTTCGTTGTGCAGCTGGAGGTAGCGTACGCGTTCACGATCATCCAGAGGTCACCGAGTCCGCCGACACCTGCCGGCCAAGTGGTGGGGATCGAGGTACGCGGGGCGACCGCCGACGATGGCACGCGCGAGCTCACGGTGGAGACAGCGTTCCAGAACCTGGCCGACGATATAGCACGGTGCACAGTGTACTTCGAGGTGCGTGACCCGGACGGCACCACGATGGCGCGTCACGAGGTCTCGCGAGAGCGGGCTGTGCTACCTGGTGCGCTACGGATCTTCTCGCACACGTTCACCGCTCTGGACATGCCCCCGGGGGAGTACCTTATTCTTGGCGTGGTCGACTACGGTGGCGACGCCTTGACGGCGGGGCAGTATCTGGCCACGGTGCGAGAATAGAAAGCCCTGGCCAGGAACTCTTGTGAATGCGGGCGTAGCGTGAGGAGCGGACGATGACAATAGAGGCAAGGAGAGCACTCGCGGCGCCAGCACGCGTTGTCATGGCACGACCGGGAAGAACTCTGTACCTGGCCGCGCTAGCAGTCGCGCTGCTTTGCCCACTGATAATGGGGCAGACGTTCGAAGGAGAAGAGTCAAATTACGGGGGGCTCGCGAAGTCAGTAACCTGGGAGTCCTGGGAGGATCCTTGTAACGCTGAAGGCGCACCTGACGACAAGTGCGCCTCATTGACATTGAAGCCAGGTGGTCAAGGATTCCTGGATGTCACAGGATTTGGGTTTGGCCTCCCCGTGGACGCAACAATCACCGGCATCCAGGTTTGGGTCAAGGCAGGCCGCATCGGCGGTAATCCTGCCACAAAGCTTGCCGTTCAACTCATGAAGTACGGAGTTCCGGTGGGCAACGAGAAAGAGATGCCCCTCTCCGCAGCAAGTACCTGTGAAGATACCAAGAAGACCCCACTCGGCGACCGATGGGGTGTTGAGGATTGGGATGTCTCCGATGTCAACGCCAGCGGTTTTGGCGTACGGCTTTCAAGAAAGGGCACACATCACGGTGAGCGCCTCGTCGACGCAGTGCAGATCACAGTCTATTACGACGTAGTCGAGGAGCCGCCCTTCTGCTACGGGGGTTTCGACGGCGACCTGGAGTTCGCTAGCGCCTCATTGGCTGATGCGCAAGCCCCGTCCTACCGTGGTTCAGTCAGCACGAAGGACCTCCGTTTCTATGTGGACACGAACCAAGAACATGGGTGTGACTTCAGGCTCAGTTTCGAACAGTTTGAGAGTACAGAGAAGGTACTGACCACTACGATGACCTTTGGATTTGTCGGAGAGAGCGACACAATCGATGCTGGCTTCGTACAGCTCCTTGCCCCCAAGGGCGAGAACACCGGGTCGCTGTTCTTGACAGTGACGCGAGAGGGCCACAACGACCCAGAAGGCACCTACATAGCCACGGTGTCCTTGATGTGCGTGGATCTGTAAATGGCTCAGCTCAGGAGTGAAGCGGGGGGCGGATTCGCGTGACTGGAAGGCCGAGGATTGCCGTACTTGCACGGTGGGCAGTGGGGCTGTTGCTGATCCTGATGGCGGCAACGTGGGCAGCGCTCGCTGAGACGGATACGCAGGTTGTGGTCACGTCCACGTTCAGGATCAGCGAGGAAGTGTCGTTTGTGAACGAGGGCGATCTTCAGCTGCCTCCCGCGGTGCGTGCACCGTTGGCTGAGGGGTGGTTCCCCACGAGCGTGCTATGGCTGTCCCTCGCCACCAACCGTCCGGTCACCCTCACCGTAGAGGGTCATCCCTACTCCCTTGACACCCTCGAAAGCGCTGAGATTGAGGACGAGGTGGCGCTTTCCACCCAGCTGCGGGGAGCATACGGGCTCGAAGATAAGAGCGACGCCGATCTTCTAACGTTTGGTTGGGTCGACCTCTATGCGATGGTCGATGACATTGACGGTGGCGTACCGGGTCGCTACAGGGCTTGGTTACAGCTCCAGGTGCTGAGGAGCGGCTTCCTCGACCGTGCGGGAAGCTACACGGCCACGGTGAGGATCACCGTCAGCGACTAGTCGGCGAGGTTCAGTCTACGACCAGTTCCACAGGAAAGTCAACCGACGCCACCTTCCCGGAACGCGAGCGCAGCAGTACCCTCACCGTAGCGTTGTACACCCCTGTTTCCGTTCCCTCAGGCGCGGTGGCCCGGAGGGCGAGCATGTAGTCCGTCCACGCCGGTGAGGAAAGCACGGTTACGGGGCTGCTGTCGGAGAACGATGGCAACGACAGCCACAGGCCACCTTCCTCGCCCGCTTCGACGAACGCGTACCGGATCGAGATCGCTGGGTCCACCCCTTCGGCCCCAAGCAGGCCCATGTGGAGATCCAGCGGCCAGTCGTTGGTGCCCACGCGCAATGGGAACTCAGCTATCGTCGGCTGGCCGGAGTTCGCCTCAAGCCGCAACGTGGTAGCTGAGGCGGTCGCCTCAATCTCCAGCGCGGCTGCGATCGTGAACGTGCTCGTGAACACGTGTGATCTTCCGTCCGCGATGGCAAGCTGCCCCACCACCAGCATCAGTGCGATGCCGATCACCATGCTCAGTACCTTGCTCATGTGGGACCACGCTCCTTGGGCACCCGTCTGGCTCAAGATTCCGGGACGGCCTATCGTGGTTATGCCTCAAAGAACGCGATGCTAGACAACCGAATACCAAGTTAACCCATCGGTCAGACCTAGAAGGGCAGGTCGGGCTCAGCGCAGCGTGACCACCCGCTGGGCCTGCGCCGTCTGATCGGCGGAGTCGGTTACGCGCAGCGTCACCACCCAGGTCCCAGGCTCGTCAAACACCACGGTTACCTCTTCGCCCCGAGCCTGGATGAGGCGGGGGCCCAAGCGAAACTCCCAGGTGTAGGCAACGATGCGTGCATCGCCCACCGCCCGGCTGTCGGTGGCATCGAACCTCACTTCCTCGCCTACCCGCGGCATAGCGGGCTGGACAGCGAAGCGGGCGATCGGTGCCACCGGCTCCACGACGATGAGCCGGGGACGCTGCCAGGCGCCGAAGTCCACCGTGGTGAAGGCGCGCTCCTCCACCTTGACCTGGACGTCGGTGGGCGTGGTGGGCTCAAAGCGCGGTGGGAGCGATTCGGGAAGCAGCTTCACGGTGTAGCTGCCGGCGGGTACCTCCACAGCGAATCGGCCCGCAGCATCGGAGCGCACGTGTTCCCGGACATCGGCGCCCGTGACGACGAGCTCTACGCCCGGCACACCGGACTCGCCGGGATCACGCTGTCCGTCCTGATCGAGGTCGTGGAACACCGTCCCCCGGATTAGGCTCCGGCTCTCCATGGGGATGAGGAGCTCGACCTCGCGGCCCGCTCTCAGCTGTACGGTAAAGGGAAGGTCGACCAGGGGGTGCAGGCCGAACGGCAGGTCGACGAGCCTTACCTTGTATTCACCGGGGAGGAAGGGGAAGAACACGAAGCGTCCATCCCGGCCCGTGACCGCCTCCTGATCGCCGGCCTCCAGAAGCAGGTCGACCGCCGGCGGGTCCCCGGGGTCGTAGCGGCCGGTGCCGTCCACGTCCACGAATGCCCGGCCGCGAATGGCGCCGTAGGTAGGGCCCAGCAGGCGGAATGTGGTGGGCAAGGTAAACGTGGTGCTGAAGGAGAAGCCTCCCTCAGGGGCCAGGGGTACGTCCACGCTGGCGCTCAACGACCATCCGCCAACGTCGGTCCAGGAGGCGGAAGCCGACAGCACCGATCGCCCGCCGCTGATCGAGAGCCCCACCGTGGGGGCAAGTGCTGCCTGGGGAAGCGAGCATCTCAGTGTGAGGGCCGAAGTGAACCGGGAGCCGTCGCCGCCCACAAGATCGGTGGTCTGCTCGATGCTCAACGTACCACGGGCGGTGAGCTGTCCCAAGGGAGCGCGGGCCGTGAGGCGCATGCCGGTGGTGGCGACCTTCGTCTCTGCCACATCGTTCCACGCGGTCCTGTGCGTCCCGCTCAGGGACCAGGTGATGGTGGGACCTCGGTCGGTGAACGTCAGGCCAAGCCGTCGTGTTCCCTCGTCCGTGGTCTTGGGAAGGTCGTCGCTCTGCCGGGACTCCAGGCGCAGCGACAATGAACCGCTCGTCCGGACGCTGGGTCGCAGGTTGACCAAGGCCGTGAACCCCTCGGTCGTCGTGCGGATCTCGGGCGGGCCCACCCTGGTGAGTGTCACGGTGGTCGTGGTGGAGAACGCCCCCCGCAGCGGGGCCAACCCCGTACCCAGAGACAGACCCCAGCTCGACTGCTCCCGGGCCGCCTGGCCGGGGAAGCCAGGTGACACTTCGGCCAGCTCCAGGAATCCTGCCACCTCCCCCACACGCATCGAAGGTCGGATGCGAAATGCTTCCGCGAACGGGCGTTCCGTCCAGTCCTGGGCGAGCACAGCGGACAGGGAGAAGCTCTCCCCGAACGTGCCCATCAGCTGCACCTCCGTGATCATCCGCGCTGGAGGTCCTTCCACGTTGGTGATCAGTGCGCGCAGCGTGCCCAACGCCCAGCTCAATGAGCCGGCGATCCCTTGCCCGGCGTCGGTGAGCACCAGCTGCGTGGTGCGCTGATCCGCCTCGTACCCGTGCACACCCAGGCCGGCGCCGGAGATGCTTGTGAACGCACCGCTCACCGACACGGTCCCCCAGTCCACACCCCAATCGGCGGTGTGGAAACCCGCTGCCTGGCTGCTCAACCCGAGCATGTTCAGGACCCTGGAACCGGTCACCCTTCCCACAGCAGGGACTTCGCCGGCTATGGAAAGGCGGAAGCTGGGATCGCCCTGCTCCGTTAGCCCCAGCCGGAAGGTCAGCGGGATCTCGGGGTAGAGGCTCACCGGCACCTCCTCCGGTGGCGGAGGCGCAACGACGGCGGGTATCCACAGTGTGCGGGTCAGTGTTGGATCGGTCTGCGATGTGGCCTCAACGCGTACGCGGTAGGTGGTGCCTGGGGCCGCCGTGCGGGGGATCAGTACCGTTATCGTCACGTCACGTTGGGCCCCGGGCAGTACCGGAAGCTCGGCCGGTGCGACGCGCGCTGTCCAGGCAGGGGTGGCGCGGACCTCGATCCGATAGGTGTCGGCCACGTTTCCGGCGTTGCGGATGCGCAGTCGGTGCTGGGCCTCCGTGCCCGGGGGTGCCCGGTCGACGTGGACGGCCTGCATGCGCAACTCGACCACAGCGAGGAGGTCGATGGTGCCTGCGGCAACCGCCGCTTCGGTCGGATCGGCAACCGAAGTGGCCCGGAGCTCAATGGTGTAGGCGCCGGCCTGTGCGCCTGGGGGAACCATGAGCGTGACGAACAGGCGGGTGCGCTCCCCGGGTGCCAAGCTGATCTGCTCGGCGACGGGAAGCGGCGTCCAGCCGACGGGGTGCGTGAGTTCAAGCGTGTACTGATCGGGCTCTTGCCCTACGTTCTCCACCGTGAACACGTGTGTCACGAGTTCCCCGGGTTGTGCGCTCCTTGGGGGACCGACCTCGACCGCAACGCCATAGGCCGCATACGCTAGGCTATACCCGGCTAGCAGGGTCGCCAACAGTACCCCTGCTCCCACGCACAGCCGTGTCCGCCGACGCATCATGGGCATCCATCCCATGCTGGGGCGCTGTGGGCCACAGCTCCAGGCCAACAGGCGTGTACAGGGGTGCCGTTACTCTTCCCGAAGCGGAGCGGTTGTCTCCCCCACCGGCCCAACGGGTCCCCGCGCTCCCCCGAGGGACCCTGCGGCTCGGTGGGGCATGCGTTCCAGGCTTATGCTCTCCACGGATCGCTACAATGCCATCCTGCTAAGCTGCCTGGCAGATCTTCTGCACCGGTCACCAGTGGTTACCGCTGTCGGCAGGTTCAACGCAGGCAAGACCCTGTTCCTTGATGTCAGCCAGCCGCGCGGGGCCGATGCCACTGACGCGCTGCAGGTCGTCCAGTGACCTGAACGGCTGCTGCCGACGCAGCTCGATGATCTCACCAGCGCTTGCAGGGCCGATGTGCACGATCTCCTGAAGCTCCTCGAACGAAGCGCTGTTGATATCGATGCAAGGCTCATCGTCAGGTGGTTCCGGTTGCTCCTGCTGCATGCGGATGAGCTGCTCCAGGAGACCCAGGAAGGCCAGTAAGTCGTGTGCATGCTTGGGCTCCGACACCACCGTGAAGGTTGTCCAATCCGTGGCGAACTCCGGCTCAGGTACCAACCCGAGGATGCGCGCCTCGCCTTCCCGCCGATCAGGTGCGATCTGCGGGAACGGGTCATGGCGATCACCGATGTCTCGTATATCGAGAGGCTCTGGGCTTGCGATCACCTGCAGGACATTGTCACCCTCCGGTTCGGTCACGCGCAGACGGTATGTAGGCCGGTCGGGGATGGTATGCGTCCCCCGGGGGAGATAGGGATCCCGTGCGTACCAGTTAGGGAAGATCTGCCGCACCTCCCCATCTGCGTTGACGTTAAACACGTAGACGTAGGCGCCGGGGTTGACCCGCACCTCCAGTTCAGCCTTGTCACCGATCGTGTACTCCCGTTGGTCTGTCTCGATAGAAACTTCCCTCCCTGGAATCGGCTCGGGTATCAGGCCCAACGGTGCGGCATCCGAACTGCCGTACATGGTCAAGCCTCCCCAAAGCACCAGGGTTGCCAACAGCATGAACTTTTTCACCATCGTGTTCACCTCCGCTCTATCTATGCACGCGGCGGGGGGGTACGTTTCACAGAACTTGGGTCCGTGGGCGACCCCCTCCCGCGGTTCTTGAGTCGAAACCACGCATCATATCTTGTGAAGCTCAGCCTGGCTGTCTTCTACTGGCCATCCCAACCGTGTGGGCATGGGTAACGTGCTCCGGAGGTCGCCGGATCCACAACGGCGAGGCCCTGTTCTCTGATGTTCTGCACGGTGGCACTTCCGATTCCGGATACCCTTGTCAGGTCATCCAGACAGCAGAACGGCTCTTCCTCACGCAGCTCGATGATCTCCCCGGCGCGTGCGGGGCCGATGTGCACGATCTCCTGCAGTTCCCCGAACGAGGCTGTGTTGATGTCGATGCATTCCTCGGGTGCCTCCGGGGCCTCCAAGACCTCGAACGTGGTGCAAGCGTAGGCAGGCCCTCTTTCCACAAGGGCATCGGCCTCCACCTCGCCCTCGGTTGTGAGAACAGCCTGAAGCGTATAGGTTCCCGGCCCAGGAAGTGCGCCCGTGTTCAGCTGTTCCAGATACAGCGTTCCTTCTGCTGTGTAGGTCTCCTCAACCACAGCCATGGTGAACGCTTGGTCGTCGGACCAACGCCAAACCTCCTGTTCGCCCCTGAAGACGACGAAGTCAAAGCGCTGCCCGGTGCTGAACAGAAAGTCGCTTTCGCCCTCAGGCGTCGTCACCACCAACGCCATCGGCAGTGCGTCCTCCCAGGCAACCTCGTCCATCGTCGCCGTCAGCACCACCAGCGATGGTGCATAGGGGTTATCGCACACCAGATCGGGATCCTCGGGTACCTCCCAGTAATCGTTCTCTTCCTCAACGGGTTCAACGGTCTCCTCGACCACGGAGAACGCACGTTCACCCACGCTTTCCCCCCGGAAGACCACGTTCACCTCGTACGAGGCTGCGTCCAGCTCGCCGAGAGAAACCTCCCTCTCCCAATCGGTGGCTACCGGGAGACAGGGTGCTCGTGGTGCAACCAGGGTAAGGTTGATCGCCCTCCCCAACCGGAAAGTCCTTATAGAGAGAGGAACACACGAGTCCGGCCATTCAGCAGACAGAACGAGCTGTACCTCGTCTCCCTCCACCGGTTGCTCTGGAACCACGTCCACGTCAACCGAGACCGCCTGAGCCAGACCGGTGATCAGCATCAACCCTAGTCCGGCGAGAATTATCCTACGCATCGCTACTTCCACCTCCATATTCACCATAAGTGATAGACAGGAACGCGCAACCCCGACGATCATCACCGGCGGGACGCTCAGATAGCGGTCGACCTGGACCTTCTTACGTACCGCGGCGATGCTGGAGCGGAGCGAGGCGTTGAGATCAGCCCAGCTAAGCTCGTCCGTGGCTGCCAGCATGAGCTCCTCCCATTCCCGTATGGCCGGTTCGTAGTCCTCGATCTTCCTTGTTGGGAAGCGTTTCTGCCCGGTGATCGTGAAGCCGACGGTCTCAGCACCCGGTGGAACTCCCGCAGGGTTGGCAGGCGGTACCCCGAGGCGAATCCACCTCCACACCGCGGTAAACTAGCCTATGATGAGGGGATGCGACTACACAGCGGGGGAGGGAAGCGTGTGCCAACCAAGTGAAGAGCCTGGCGCCTGCATCGTTCGCAGGATGCGTGATGACGAGAAGGGGGAGCTGACCCGCGTGATGCGGAGGTGCTTTGGGTGGTTCGCGAGCGTGCTCTTCGAGGTGGGCAAGGCGGCGTTCGTATGTGAGCTAGATGGGGCGATCGTGGGGGGGATTGCGCTGTCTTCGTTTCGCATCGACAGAAGACGGGTGGGCGGTATCGTGAAGTGGCTGTTTGTCCTGCCTGAGGCACGGGGCAGGGGTGTGGCTTCAGCGTTGGTGAACCGTGCCCTGGGTTGGTTCGAGGAAGAGGGTTGCAGCGATCTGTTCACCTGTGTTGAGGGGCACAACACGGGCTCGAGCAACCGCTTTGCCCGGGCTGGCTTCCGGATCCTTCCGTTTCTGGAGCAGATCAGGATGTACGGCATACGATTGCCGCTTGTCTGGTTTCGAACGTTCCACATGGCGGATGTGGGTCACTTCCTCTGGGGACGCGGCCAGGATGATCCGCCACACGGTTCGAAGGACGCGCCCGCCACGCATGCGTCCAGTGGGAGGCCACGACTATCGGCTGGGGGACTGGCGGGAACGACGCTTGTCCTTGTTCTGGCCGGGCTGCTGACGGCTTGGCGGCAGGGACAGGGCTTCTCAGCGTCCACCCTATGGCACCTGCTGCTGGTCGCGGTGGGTCTCATGGGGTTGAGGATGGGGGCGATGACGCTTGCGGCGGCGTGGTTGCGGTTGCCGGTGGTCTACCGCCCATGGGAGACAGGACTTCTCCTGAGCGCGATCGTCCCGTTGTTGTCGGGTGGGGTGTTCGTCGCGCCTGGAAGCCTGTACCCCTCGCCGAGGGACTGGAGTTACCAGGAGTGGTTGCCGAAGCTCGGTCCCGTCGCGCTTGCCGGCGCTGGGGCACTGCTCCTCGGCGGATGGGGGCTGCAGGTTATCCGCTGGGTGGTGTTCCCGGAGGCGAGCGGTCCCTTTCTTGCGTTGGCTCTGTTCTACGCGCGTGCTGTGGTGCTGTTCGATGTGCTGTTCGTCTTCTTCCCGTTTGCGGGGTTCAACGGCCGAAGGATTCTGGACTGGCGGGTTGGGATCTGGGCTGTGTTGGCCGTTGCCACAGTGGCGCTGTGGGTGTTCGGGTACGTGTTCTGAGCTTGAGGAAGCTTCCAGTTCTCGAGCCAGTAGATTCCCGGTCAGAACGGAGGAAATCCTTACGGGGGTTCTTCCATAGAGGACGGGGAGAGCGGAAGCGGTGTCCGGGATGAGGAGGGTCCATCGTTGGGGAGCGGAGGACCAGATGATGGCGCCGGCGCGTGATCGTGAATGCCTGGACTGTGAGAGCCTTGTGTGAGTGGACGTGCGATGGGAGCAGAGCGTTGACACAGCGGATCATCCGATGGATCGAGCATCACCTCGGTTGTTGAGCTTTGGATGTGGGGAGGTACTTCGTGGGACATTCGGTGACACCAACGCGCAATCTGGCACTGGAGCTGGTCCGGGTCACAGAGGCAGCGGCACTGGCCGCCGGACGGTTCATGGGCCGCGGCGACAGAGAAGGGGCGGATAACGCTGCGGTTGAGGCGATGCGCCTGGTCCTGAACACTGTTCACATGAAAGGCAGTGTGGTTATCGGCGAAGGGGAGAAGGACCACGCTCCGATGCTGTACAACGGTGAGTGTGTCGGTGCCGCTGATGAGCCAGAAGTGGACATTGCCGTGGATCCCATTGACGGTACCCGCCCGCTGGCCATGGGCAACCTGAACTCCGTCTCCACGGTGGCGATTGCGCCGCGAGGGAGCATGTTCTTCCCGGGGCCCTTTGTGTACATGGATAAGCTCGCTGTGGGTCCAGAGGCAGCGGGGAAGGTGGAGCTGGGCATCCCAGTCGCGGAGAACCTGGCGCGGGTGGCCAAGGCCAAGGGGGACAGTGTTCACGACTTGACCGTGATCATCTTGGACCGGCCGCGTCATGCCGAACTCATTGCCGAGGTCCGGCGTTGTGGTGCCCGCATCAGGCTGATCCCCGACGGGGATGTAGCCGCGGCGTTGATGACCGCGTGGCCGGACTCGGGAATTGACGTGCTCATGGGTGTTGGCGGTACCCCGGAAGGGGTGCTGGCGGCCTGTGCGCTGCGTGCGATGGGGGGTGAGATCCAGGGGCGGTTGTACGCCCGGAACGACGAGGAACTCCGTCTGGGCAGGGACATGGGGTACGATTTCCACAAGATGCTTAGCATGGATGACCTGGTGGCTTCGGACGATGTGTTCTTCGCCGCCACGGCGATCACTGAGGGGGAGCTCCTCGGGGGTGTGAAGTACTCTGGAGGGGGCGCGAGCACCGAGAGCCTGGTAGTGCGCGGACTGACCGGTACTGTCCGCCGCATTAGGGCGACGCACCGTCTGGCCAAACTGGAAGAGCTTGGGCAAGGGGCCAGCAGCCTGCCGGGCGTGTGACCGAGGCGAGGGTTGGGGTCAGTGACGTGACCTGCCCACGCGTTCTTGACCCATCCAGGGCTCCCGGTGCACGTTGCCTGGACGGCGGGGTGTGCGGCTGCTAGGGTAAGGCATCCCCGTGGCTTAACGTGCCGGAGGATCTCGGCTACGGCGGGAACCGTAAGGAGAAGCGCGTGCACACGAAGCGTAGGGCGGACATCCTGCTGTTGGGCGGACATCTCATCACCATGGTGGGCACGGGCGTGGGCTATCTCGTCGACGGGGCGCTGGCCATCGAAGGCAGTCGGATCGTCGAGGTGGGGCCCTCCTCGGTGCTGGCGGCGAAGTACGCGCCAGAGCGGACCATCGACGCCAGCGGGAAGGCTGTGCTTCCGGGGCTGGTTGACGCGCACACGCACAGTCCCGAGACGCTCCTTCGAGGGGTCGCACAGGATGTATCCGACTACATGGAGAAGGCCATGGCGCCGTTCTCACGAGCGTTCACACCTGAGCTGGCGCTCGCCGGTACGCGTCTGCATGTCCTTGAGGCGCTGAAGGCAGGCATCACCACGTGCATGGATTTCTGCACGCCGTTCACCGGCTGGGCTGAGTTCTACGAGGAAGTCGGGGTGCGCGCTCGCTTGACGCCAACGATCA
>PUMC01000056.1 GCA_003552425.1 Candidatus Acetothermia bacterium
GTTTGCCTCCTGAAGGACTTACCCATCACCACCACAATCAGCACGACCAGGAAGACCACATCCGCCCAGCGGTATGCCTCATGGAAGGACATTACGAGGGCTTCCAAGATCCCCAGACCAATACCGGCGAAAACCAGACCGGGGAGGTTGCCGATGCCGGCCATAGCGATCAACGGGACACCCTTGAGCGTATAGGGTGATCCGACATAGGGGAACACCGAATGTCGGGTGATGAACAGGGCGCCGATTGCCCCGGTCAGGGCGACCGACACGCTGAAGACGATCAAGTAGATCCGGTTTACGTTGATCCCGACAAGACTAGCCCCACGGGGGTTCTGTCCGGCTGCGAGGGCCGCCTTCCCTGTACGGGTGTGGCGAAGGAACAGCATCAACCCGATCAGCACGGCGATCGCAGCCCCGGTGTACACGAACGCGTAGGTCCCTATCGTCAGCGAGCCCACCCGCATGGAGGCGAAGACGTACCCTAGGCTCGGTTTGACCGGTCGAGAGGTCCACATCATGCTGGCGAACTCGGCCAGCATCAACGACACCCCGAACGTAAGGAGCAGCTGCATGAGCCTCGGGGCCTTCAGCACACGGCTGATCGTGCCGAGATAGGTGAGGGCTCCGATAAAAGCAAACACCCCCAGGGCAGGCAGCATCGCCACAAGAGGATCCATCCCTGTGTAGACGAACAGCCAATAGGCGAAGTAGCCCCCGAGCATCATGAACTCGCCATGCGCGAGGTTGATCAGCCCCAGGATGCCCAGGACCAGCGCCATGGGAAGCACGAGCAACGCGTACAGGCCTCCCCGCTGCAATCCGTCAACCAAAGCATAAGGACGGACCCACGCCAACACGGCCATCGCCACCAGGGCAAGCACCCACATCAGGTATTTTCGTTGTTCCAGCAACTGAACGAGTGTCATCTCACCCCAATCGTCCACCGTCGGGCCGGCCCAACGGTGCCGGACCGGCCCGACGTCTCACCTTGAATTCGAGCGTCTCTCTCCTACCGACCCCAGGTGAACGGGTAGACGATGTCCGCTGTAGCGAACTCGAACGGCCAAATGACCTCCTGCCGTCCGTCCTGCCACTGCAGGATCTTCTGCCCTCGGAACCCCTGGTGCTTGATGATCTCCGACGGGGAGAAGGTCAATGTCTCCCCGATGGGCGACTCGTACTCCGTTTCTGCCAGCGCTGCGATGACTGCGTCGCTGTCGGTCGTCCCCGCGCGCTCGATCGCCTCTGCCACCACGTACACGTTCGTGTACCCCAACGGGGCGAAGTACGTGGCCGGCTCCTCGTTCCAGCGCGCGATGTACGCGTCCCAGAAGTGTTGGCTCACCGGGCTGACGTCCTTGATGGACGGGGCCCACATGCCGTACAGCATTACGTTCTCAGCGAGCGGCGATCTACCGAAGTCGGCCGGCCAGCCTGGAGGGGAACCGACGAAGATCGGTGGCGTGAACCCCACCTCACGAGCCTGCTCTACGATAGGAAGCGCATCCGCGTCGTAGCCGATCCAGATGAAGATGTCCGGGTCCTGTTGTATGGCGTGCCGGAGCACGGCGCGGTAGTCACCTCCGCCGAGCGCGGCGCTGACGAACGACCGGCCGAGGTTATCCCAATCTGCGTGGGCGACCAGGCTACCTTCGTACGAACCTGTTCCAAACGCGCCCTCTTCGTAGGCCCAGTAGGCCTTCTGGATCTCGACCTCGGGGAACTTCTCAACGATGTCCGCCCAACCGTCGACGTAGCTCTGCCCCTGAAGATAATCCCAAGGGTGGACGTGGAAGTACCAGTCAGCACCCTCAAGCATCGCCTCAAGGCCCGCCCAGGCCGCGCCAATCCACACCGTGGGCCTCTCGTAGATCCAAAGTCTGGGGATCTGCGCCGCATGGACACCGCTAGCCATACCGCCCATGAACACGTCGACATTGTGCACGGTGGCCAACCGGTCGATGGCAGCCGCTCCCTTGGCTGCGTCCATCTCGTCGTCGATCACGAACAGCTCCAGCGGACGTCCGAGCACCCCGCCCGCCGCGTTGATCTCCTCCACCGCGAGCGTCATCGCTCGCGTGGCCTGGTGGCCGGTGATGTCGCCAAGCGGGTTAACCGCACCCAGCTTGATCGTGCCCTCGCCGGCGGCAACGAACGCGAACACCGTCACCAGAATGGCCGCAAGAAATCCCACATTCTTCACGCTCACATCTGCCTCCTTCGATCGTCTCGTTCTGGCACACCTTAGCGATGCCCGACAACGCTACCCTCGCGATCCATCACCCCCTTCGGAGAACACCCTCTCTTCAGTAGCTCGACACGGCTCCTGGGCGTGTTTCACCAGGAAACCGATAACCGACGTCAAGAACTCCTCGGAGCGCTCGAGGAAAGCACCGTGCCCAGCCTTCGGCAACGTGACAAACTCTGCATTCGGAATCGCCCGCCGCATCTCCTCCATCAACGGAACTGGCGTGATGAGGTCCTCGTCAGCCCCGATGAGCAACGTCGGCACGGAGATGTTCCTCAGTTCCTCTTCCGACAGAGCGACACCCTCTGTACTTCGGCAGAGCCGGATGAAACCCTCGAACCACTCAGGCGTCAACAGCGACTTGAACATAGCCTGTCGCTGCCTCAACGCGTCGAGGTGCTCGCTGTAGAACGTGCTCGAGTAGATGAACGGGATGGCCAGCTGGAAGAAGCGTTCACCGTCGTGCAGGGCTGCAGCCACCTCCCAGGCGCGACCGATCTCAGCCAGGTGATTGGGAACGTAGTGGTTTGTGTTGGCAAGGATCATCGTGCGCACACGTTCGGGCCGGGCAAGCGCCGCGCGCATGGCCACCTGTCCCCCGTAGGAAAGTCCGATAAGGTGCGCTGAGCGGAGGTCGCATGCGTCGAGCAACCCGAACACGTCCGGAACGTGCGCGTCCAAGCGGTATTGCACCTCCGACCTCGATGAACGTCCCTGATCACGAAGGTCAAGAACGATGATGCGTACGTGGCGCGCCAACAAGGGGATATGTTGGACCCAGCTCGCGGTGTTCATCATGATCCCCCCGAGAAGGACCACCGGCTCCCCCTGCCCGTGGTCCTCGTAGTAGAGGTCGAGCCCGTCGCCAGTCCTAAAGGTCGCCATGCTGCCCTGCCTTTCGTTCGGTCGACGTATCCCGCGTCGTCACCAGGCGCCCGTCGCGCAGCTGCTCACGCACGCGGTCGGCGAAGTAAGGTTCGGCGAAGCATCCTGCGAACGCGTCCGCCTCCACCTCCAGCCCCTCATCAAGAGGCAGGCTCCGCGCCGCGTAAAGA
>PUMC01000046.1 GCA_003552425.1 Candidatus Acetothermia bacterium
CATCGAGGTCCGCCACCGACATACCTGTAGGGCGGATCGACGCCAGCCGCTCCAGAAGCCCCGCCCGTCGAACGTGGAGCTCCTTCATCGCCACCCGCGGTCGTTTCTCGGTCAGGATGCTGAACTTATTCCCCAGGGTTAGGGCCACGGCGAGCGTCGCCTCCTCCATCGCCACCACAGGGATCGAGGCCACCTCCCGGGAAGCCTCCACACCGGCGTCGCAGAAACAGGCGAGCACCACCGCGTCGTACCCCTCGTCGAGGGCCTGCTTCACCCGCTCCACCGTGGGGGGAATCGCGTACGCCTCGTCGTACGATGACTCGATCGTCTCCGGGCCGCGATCCACACAGACAACCTCAACCTCGGTATCCGGCCGTCTCACCTGCTCCACCGCCTCGCGGATGCGCGCGGTGATCGCCTCCGATGTGTTGGGGTTCACCACAAGGATCCTCACAGCTCACACCTCCCCTCTACCGCGCCGATGCGACGCTTCCACAGCGCACCGGCCTCCCCAAGCCCCTCGCACACCTTGAACGTGACCGAGGTGGGATCCATCACGGACACCCCGAGCGCGCCCTCAAGCTCCTCGGCGTAGCCCACCATCCCCGCACACCCGAGGACGATGACTTCCGCGCCGTCCTCCTCCACCGCGCCCCGGGCAACCTCCAGCACCTTGGCCTTCGTGCGATGGGGATCACCATCGGTCTCCTCCACCGTGAGCTCGAGGGGCCGCACGGACGCCAGGAAGCGCCGGAGACCAAGCTCCTTCACATCACGCAGCTTGTTGGGCACCCGGCGGGCCAGCGGAGTGAGCACGGTGAACCGCTTGCCCAGCATCGCCGCCGCAAAGAGCGTGGTCGCCTGAATCCCGAGGATCGGGATGTCCACAACCTCGCGTGCTGCGGCCAGCCCTGGGTCGGAGAAACACGCTACGATGGCCGCGTCATAGCCATCCTCAGCGGCCTGGCGTACAGCGCGCATCACCCCCGGTGTAGCCAGAGCCTCGTCGGCCATCGAGGAGATCGAAGGCGGTGCGTCCTCCACACAAGATACGGTCAACGTTGTGTCCGGGCGGCGGATGCGCTCGAGCTCCTTGCGGATCGACGCCGTCATCGCCTGCGAGCTATTAGGGTTCAAAACGAAGATCTTCATGCGGCTCCCTTCACCAATAGGTCACGCCCCACCTGGAACGCGCGCACGTTGGCCTCGGCGTGCTTCTCGGGAACCCGGGCGCGCACCACGTCCTCCCAGATAAGTTGGGGAACGTCCAAGAGGACCGAGAACGCCCCCAGCAACACCACGTTGGCCGCCTTGACCAGCCCAATCCGCTGTGCTTCCTCCGTAGCCCGGACGACCCGCACGTCCCCCCCAACACCGCCCAGCGCCTTGTGGATCTGCTCCCAACTGGGGTAGGCGGCCGTCCCCGAACTCACCGACACCGGGGGCACCGGCTGATCGTTGATCAGCGCCACACCACCGGGAGCAAGGTACACCGCACCCCGCAGCGCCTCCAACGGCTCGAACGCCACCAGGTAGTCCATCGTGCCCCGCCGGCCCACGGGAGACGCGACCTCCCTTCCCCACCGGACGTGACTGAGAACGCTCCCCCCACGCACCGCAAGGCCCAGGACATCGGACTTCTTCACGTCGAAGCCCGCGGCAGCACCCACGTCGGCCAAGATGTCGCTAGCAAGCACCGTCCCCTGTCCGCCCACACCGGCCACCAGGAAGTCGCACTTGTCCTTCATCGGTCGTCCTCCTCTTCGGACGGTGCGTGGATGGCCCCCACCGGGCACACCTGTCGACATAGGTCGCAACCCACGCACAACGTGGGATCGATGCTTGACTTGGACCGCCCCGTCTTGGGGTGGGTCGTCGCGCTCTTCACGATGGCCGGGCAACCCAGCCGGAAGCACGTCCCACAGGCAATGCAGGTCGTCTCATCCACGGTGTAAGCCGCCTTGATGTCCTTGGAGACGTGAATGCAGGGCCCCCGGGTGATGAGAACCGACGGGCCGTCGTAGGCCAAACAGTCCTCAAGGGCTTCCTTGACGTCTCCCATCCGAAACGCGTCCACCGTACGCACCTTCTCCACACCCAGGGCCCGCACAAGCGGCTCCAGCTCCACCCGCGTCGAGGCACGGCCGTGAAGCGCCCAGTCCGTACCGGGGTGGTCCTGGTGCCCGGTCATCGCCGTGGTGTCGTTGTCCATCAGGATCACCACACCCCGACCGCGGTTGTGCACCATGTTGGCCAGCGGCGGAAGCCCAGAGTGGAAGAACGTGGAATCGCCGATCGTGGCCACCGCACGTTCCGGAGTGCCGGCAATGGACATCCCGTGCAGCACCCCGATGCTCGCCCCCATGCACCCCATGGTGTGCTGAGCGTTGAACGGCGGCAGGCACCCCAGGTTGTAACAGCCGATGTCCCCGGCCACCGGCATCTTCATCTTGCTGAGGTGGAAGTACGTCGACCGGTGGGGACACCCCGGACAGAGCACCGGGATGCGTGAGGGGAGGTTCTGGGGAGCGCTCACCGCCGGAAGGGGTACATCCTCGGGAGCGAGGAGACCGCCCTTGACCGCGAACGCCGCCAGGTCCTCCGGGATGAGCTCCCCGCAAGGCGGAAACAGCGCCTTCCCGGTCGCCGGAATCCCGAGCACCGCGAGCTGCTCCTCGAGGAACGGATCCAGCTCCTCCACAACAACCACCCGGTCCACCTCGCGGGCGAAGGCCCTCAGAGCCTCCGCGGGAAGGGGGTAGCTCATCCCCAGCTTGAACACCGAGGCCTCGGGGAACACCTCCCTCACGTAGGCGTAGGTGACACCGCTCGTCACGATGCCCAGCGTCCGGTCCCTGAGCTCCGCCCGGTTGATGGGCAGCGTCTCCGCCGCCTCCGCCATGTCCTTCAGGCGTTTCTCGACCACCGGGTGCCGGAGTTTCGCCCACATCGCCGTACACACGTACTTCTGCTGGTAGCGGGGGAACGGACCGATCTCCTTCTGCGGGCGGTTGGGCGCGGCCAACCGCACCAAGCTCTTGGAGTGCGACACACGCATCGTCGTCCGCAGGAGCACCGGTGTGTCGAACCGCTCGGAGAGCTCCATCCCCAAGATCATGAAGTCCTTGGCCTCTTGGCTGTCGGCTGGCTCGAGAACGGGGATCTTGGCCAACCGCGCGTACCAACGGTTGTCCTGTTCGTTCTGGGAGCTGAACATCCCCGGGTCGTCCGCCGTAACGACGACCACACCGGCTTCCATCCCCGTGTACACAAGGTACAGGAGCGAATCGGCGA
>PUMC01000128.1 GCA_003552425.1 Candidatus Acetothermia bacterium
ACGGCTACCCCTTTTCCAACCTGCCTATCTTGAACCCCTCTACCGGGGAGAAAGCTTTACCGCCTCCCGTCGGCTGGTAATAAGAGAGTGCCTCCGCCGGCTGCGGGAGAAGGTCCCGCAGGCGGATGAAACCGATCTGCTCCGCATCATAGACCCCTGGGCCTTGGTGAAAAAGGGCCATTACCAGGAGGCACTCCAGAGCGAGCCCGCCACCCACGAGGAGCGGGATAGCGCGTACTGGCAGCGGGAGATAGACCGCATCCGACCGAAGACCCCCTCCCAGCGGATGGAGGTACCGGATCGAAAGGCACCCCGCAGCCGGGTACGGAAACTCGTCTCCCGGGTAGTAGCAGAGACCCGGCTCGGCCACGCGGTGGCCCGTCAGCTGGTGGAGGAGATCATCGTGCTGCGTAACCTCTGCTGTCCGCGTATGGGCACGCTCAAGAACGGGCAGATGCCGCTGGTGGTAACCCATGTCCGGGCGCACCTGGCGGAGGAGACGGCCACCAGGTTCCGCCGGCAGGCACCGGTGGTCATCACCGTGTGGACCAGGGAGGAGCGGGAGAGAGTTTCCCGCCAGGCAGCCGTGTATCTTAAATCCCTCCAAAGGCGCATCGTACGGGTCTGCTTTGAGGCATACCGCCAGAACGGCCTTCTGACGCTTATGGAGCTACAGTGGATCTTCCAGCTGAGCTCGGCTCGTATCTCGGAACTCATAAGGAGTTTCCAGAACGAACACCATATCATCGTTCCCACCCCGGGCACGGTTCTTGATGCCGGCCGCAGCCTGACACACAAAGATATCATTGTCAGGTTGCATCTGGAGGGATATAATGTAAACGAGATTGTCAGAAAGACCTACCACTCCCCAAGAGCGGTGGATAACTACATAGGGACCTTCGAGTCGGTTCTGATACTGAAGCTATTCGGGGTGGGTGCCCACCTGATGGCCCGCCTTCTCAAAAAGGGAGTCACTCTGGTCAATGAGTATCTGGAGCTGATTGATGAGTTCTACGCGGACGAAAGGGAGATCAAAAACTATCTCATAGCAAGGGGGGTAAAACTTTAAACCCCCATATACCGACAATCTTCACTTTGACACTCGTAGAGTCAACTATCCCCGAGATGGCGGGCAAGATGGACATACTGCTCCCGTTTTTTGGCATTACACCCCTTGGGGGTTAATCGGAAAGCCGCTCCACCCGCGAGGGAGGCCGGTAGTGTAGGGCCTTAAAGATGGAGTTTATCTCATCGTCCCCCTCGGTACGGAAGAGATAGGGCTCACCATCAATATCGGATTGGATGGCCTTCATGCGTCCCAGGGCTTGCAGGGCCTTCTCGGCTGTCATCTCCAGGCCCTCAGAGGCCAGCTTTTTCTCTAACACTCGCTCCAGCAGATGAGCCAGCACACAGACCGCCACATGGGCCCTGATTCTCCGGTCCGCATGGTGGTAGACCGGCTCCAGATCGTGCAGGCTCTTCAGGGAGCGGAAGGACCGCTCAATCTGGGTCAGGTGTTTGTAGGTGGTGGCGATCTCCTCCTTCTCCATCTGGCGGTCATTGGTAAGAAGTATATACTTGCCGTCATAACGCTCATCTTCTCGGATCCGGCTCTTATCAAGACGGAGGGTACCATCTTGTAGTCGGCGCAGGAAACGTCCTTTGAACCGGTGCCCATAGAGTTCGGCCGCCTTTTTGCTGTCGGGATCGAGCTCCTTTATCTCCTCCGCCAGCTCCTCCACTGTCTTCTCCCGGATGGCCTTATCCCGCTTTGCCTGTATGGGGTTGAAACAGATTATGTAACGGCCCCGGTCGGTATCAACTTCTTTCACACATAGGTTCTCGCTGACCTTGCGGTAGCGCCCGGGTCGGGCCAGTACTTCGCTGTTGACCTCTTTCCAGTGGTTTCGGCGGATACCGACTATGAAGTTATAGCCTTTAGCCTGGATCTTATCCAGCTTCTCCTGGCTTACCAGACCCCGGTCGCAGACAAAAAGGCAGCGGCCGATACTGTAACGGCCCTTTAGCCGGGAGAGGACCTCATCCACCGTGTCGATCTCGGTGGTGTTGCCGGAGAGGACCTCATGTCCCAGAGGGAGGCCGTCCCGGCTGAGGATAAGTGATATCAGAAACTGCATCCTGCCCTTGCGGCTGTACTGTACCAGCTGTGGGGACTCCCCGTACATATCGACCAGGCTTAAGTCATAGAAGACGACACTGGTATCGTAATTTAGAAGGGTAACCATCTGGTTATAGAGTTCACACTCAAACTGGGATTTGTAGTCGATGAGAAAATCCAGGGCCCGGTAGAGGTGGTGAAGTTCAATCTGGGAGGCCTCCGGCCAGCAGATATCTTTTTTCAGCCACTCATAAGTGGAGAGCTTGCTTTTGGCGTCTATCACCCGATTCAGGACCATGGCCTTCACGGCGCCCTTCACATCGAACTTGTATTCCCGTTCCTTAAGAAATCTATCCAGGATCGTATCCAGCTTGAGCTCCTCCCATATTCTTTGCATCACAAAAATATCCCCGTAGTTTTTGGCCCACTGGTGATGACAATCCTGTTCGGGATCGATTACCTTAAGACGGGAGGTGTGTTTTTTCAAAGCCGCGACTATATCATCTGCCTGGGAGCCGGAGAACTCTTCTTCTCGTCCCAGGTTAAGGAGGACCCGTTGTTTGGGTTGGCCGTTATCGCGGTAGCTTTGCACCAGCTGGACGTATTTGTAGACCTTGCCGTTACTTCTGACAGTCTTGGTGCGGGTAAACATTACCATCACCCCTTTACATCTACGATCATAGCACACCAAGATTGTCAGTGCAAGGTAAGATATTATGTTTTTGGCATTACGGTTTTTTTGAAATCTGAGATCCCAACCCTATGCCCATGGGATTTATCAGGGTTCACCCCCCCCAAAATGGGGGTTGAGGTGTCAAAGAAAAGTTGAGGTGCTTTGCCCTCCCCGCACCATAAAGGACTGAAATGGTTTTTCTTATGGGTTTGGGGCAGGTTGTGGGACAATGGAGCCATCCCTCTGTCCCATGTACTCTCTGCATTATTTCTTTCTTTTTTTCCGCTTTTGCCTCCGCCTCTGCTTCTGTCTTTGTTTTTTGGCTTCTTTCTTTTTATATTTCTTTTTCTCCAGGTTTTTTTGTAGTACAGCCCGCCGCTCTCTATCAAGCAGCGGTTTCTTCTCCTCCGGTGCAAACTGCAATAAATTTGCCATATCACTACCTGAGAAATTTTCCAGCTGCGATAGAGCACCGTCACTCTCTGCATCTTCA
>PUMC01000032.1 GCA_003552425.1 Candidatus Acetothermia bacterium
ACGTCGGCGCGCAGATGGCGTCCATCTTACATTGTCCTACGTAGCTAGAGGTTTATTCACTCAAGATGAATATGAAGGCCGACGTCCAGCCGGAGACGAGCATGAGGAATGGAGGGTAATGTACCTGAGTCGCAGTCTAAAGGGCATGTGCATCATTGCAAGCGATGCCCGTGTATGGGCTCATCACCTTCCCGTGTCCAATCCTGCATTACAACCCAACACCACTCAAGAGCAGATGCACGAACTTACTCCCGCCGGTCGAGTTCGCCGCCCTCCTCGGTCATGAGGAACTCCAGGTCATCGGGACAATGTGCGCATTGCAAGTTTCCCTCATCCTCACCAGGTCCGGGAATGGTGTTGCCGAAGCCTGTGACGTAACCGGTGAACGCCTTGTCCATGGCCGACATGAGCTCCGGGCGCAGCGCCACGCCGCACCGCCCGTTGCTGAGGATCGTGTTCTCCGTGATCGTTGCCTGAGCACTGTCTGCAAGCTGGATCCCCGGTCCGTTGTTGGACTCGACCGTGCACCCCTTGACGAGCAAGCTGCCTGAATCCTCAACGAACAGTCCCCCGAACGCACCGTTGCCGACGACATCGCAGTCCATGATGGAAAGTGACGATGCCGCACGGATGGAGAGGCCCACCCATCGGTTGTGGGAGATGTCGGAGTCGCGCACTTTGGCACGGGATGATCCGGCAAGTGTGATGCCAAGGGCGTTGTGCGTGATGACCGATTCTACGATCGTCGCCTGCGAGGAGTCGCTGAGGCGAATGCCACCATACCAGTCCTGCCCCCTGATCGTGCAATGGCTGATTGTTGCCTGCGTCGAACCAGCAAGCCAGATGCCGGCAGCCCTGTTCCCGGCAATCACGCAGCTTGCGATGACCACCTCGACCGAGTCCTGCGCCCATACGCCCACCCCGCGATCCTCCTCCGCACCAGCAATGGTGAGATCCCGAATCTCTACCCGCACGTCACCCTCTGGTGCGAGGATCGAGATGCGCGGGGTGTCCGGGTCCGCGGACCGGAGAAGCACCGAATCTGCATCTTCCCCCCGTAGCACGAGGCTCCTCGAGATCTCAACGTTCTCCTGCCACTCACCTGCAGAGAGGCAGATCAGCGCGCCCTCGGGAGCGGCGTTGATCGCCTCTTGGATCGGCTCGCCCGGCTGCACGGTGACCGTGCACTCGTCAGCCAGCGCCCCAAGTCCGGACATGAACACTAGAGCGGCAATGCCTCCACATAGACTTCGGGATCGGTTCATCGTGCACGCCTCCACGCCCACCATCCTAACCTCTTGAACAAGTGGCACCGGGGAGCCGACTAGCAAGGGCCTGGCTTCCCGGTGCTCTTTAGACTTCCGTATCCGAGCCATATCGGGGACTCGGACCCTGCCCCTGCAGTGGCACTTAGGGAGATTCGATGCGACTCCTGAGCCAGTCGGTTATCAGCTCCATGGGTGCCCGGCGGTTGCTGAAGAGCTGGGTGAGTTCATCGTCGTACAACATACAGTATTGGCCGTCGCAGCGTCAACTCTACGCCGGTGCATGAGCCAGGAAGTCCTCCGTCAGGCCCAGCTGAAGTATCATGCCGCGCCCAGGGCCTCCAAACTGGCTGGGCTCTCAAACACATACGGCTCACCGGCCACGGAAACCATTTACGGGCAAATCTGAGGGGAGCAGATGCACGGAATGGCGGCTGGCAGGCTCGGAGGCGCTAAGCTACTCGCCAGCCTTCGCAGCCACAGGCTCTATGTCGGTTAAGTCTGCGTTGCAGCGAGGGCACAACCATTCGCCATCTGCATACACCGAATAGGACGCCTTTGGTGGAGGCGGTGCGCCTGGGATCTCTGGCGGAGACTCCCTGGCAGCCCGCGCAAGATCGCACCAGCGTGAGCGTCACGCTCACCGAGCTGGGCTAACACGTGTGGGGGCTGAGGGGCTGGCTTTGCGGCGCATCCAGCGCCAGGAGGCACCGACCGTGAGGCACGTCACGCCGACGTGCACCGCCAACAGCGGTCCTCAGTTCACCTCCCCCCAAGCACCGCCTCCACATCCCATAGCAGCACCGTCCCATCCCCCGACCCTGAGGCAAGGACCGTCCCGCAGGGCGAGAACGCGACCGAGCTGACCCAATGTGTATGGCCGGTCAGGGTACGGAACTCCTGCCCCGTCGCCAAGTCCCAAAGCTTGATGGTCCCGTCAGACGATCCCGAGGCAAGCACCGCCCCCTCCGGGGAGAATGCGACCGTATTGACCCAGGCCGCGTGCCCGATGAGCGTTTGGTTTTCCTCTCCCGTCCGGACGTCCCATATCTTGATCGTCTCGTCAAACGAGCCCGAGGCGAGCATCTCCCCGCAGGGTGACAAGGTGACTGCCCAGACCAAGTCCGTGTGCCCGGTGAGCGTGCGAATTTCTTTCCCCGTCGTCACGTCCCACAGCTTGATCGTCTCGTCCCACGATCCGGAAGCCAGGACTGTCCCACAAGGCGAGAACGCAACTGAAGTAACTTCGTCTCTGTGCCCGATGAGGTTGCGACGTTCCGCTCCGGTGGTCACATCCCATAGCTTGATCCTTCGGTCGTCCGACCCGGAGGCGAGGATTCTCCCATCAGGGGAGAATGCGACGGAGGTGACAGCTCGCGTGTGTCTGGTGAGGGTGACAAGCTCCTCCCATGATCCGACTTCCAAGAGTATCGCCCTCTTATCCTCCGAACCCGAGGCCAGGAGCCCCCCGTCTGGGGAGAACGCGACGGAGCGCACGCAGTTCCTATGTGCAGTGAGTAAAGCCACACGCTCCAGGGAATCCGCTTCCCGTAGCTCTACCCCAATCGACGTCCCTAGCGCTAACCATTTGCCGTCGGGCGAGTAGGCTACGTAATGCACGATCCCAATGCCTAACCGTGCCAGCGTACCTTCGGGGAGGCCCATCGTCGCGCTACTCAGTCCCCCCACGCCCAGCACCCCCACAGCCCATAGCGCCACCGCTAACCCTGCCGCAACCTTTCTCCAGTTCGTCACCTTATTGCCCTCCTTCGGTCTTGTGTTTCCACACACTATAGGAGACGTATCTTGCCGTTGGCTCCTCCGCTATATCAGGTGGTGGGCGTATTGCAGGCAGTATCCCCCTGGCTCACTCCCGCCGGTCGAGTTCGCCGCCTTCTTCGGTCATGAGGAAGTCAAGCTCATCGGGGCAGACCGCGCCTTCCTGGTTACCGTCTTCCTCGTCCGGGCCTGGGATGGTGTTGCCACTGCCAGCGACGTACCCAGTGAACTCTACCCCGG
>PUMC01000048.1 GCA_003552425.1 Candidatus Acetothermia bacterium
GAACCCTGGCCAACGCTCGCTTCGCCCGGCGGTATGGGTTGAGGTTTACGAAAAGAGCGGTGTACCGGTCGGTCGGTTCGACGCTGGAAGGCGACGGATTCACCCCGGGTGTTCCGTGCGGTACCGGATCGTGATGCCGCCGCTTGCGTCGGGGTCGTATCCAGCGGTGCTCATGGTGGACAACCTGGATGCTTATGTCTGGGCCGCCCAGTTGACGTTCCAGGTACCGTGACCGGGCCCCCCATCCTCACCGCTTTGCTCATGGTGCTCGCGTTGGTCGCAGCCCCTGTACCAGGAGAAGGAAGTGCCCTTTCGCTCGAGGTCCGATCACCACCGCAGCCCGTGGCTGCCCCGGGTACCGTTACCCTTGCGTTTTGGCTGGTGGGCTGCGCGCACAACGCGGTGAACGTGACGTTCAGGTTCACGCTTCCCGAGGCATTTCGGTGCCTTGCAGCGCCTGAAGCGCGCGCGTTGGATCCCGGAGCAGCGGAGCTCCTCCTCCTGACCCTGCTCGTCCCCGTTGAGGTGCCCCCAGGAACGCATTCGGTCATCGTTCACGCGGAAGCGGCTGGCGTCGAAGCCTCGGCTGCCGCTGAGGTGAGGGTCCGACCACGGATCGATGTTCGTCTTGAGGTCCCCCCAGGGGGGAGCGCTACCCCTGGCGGTGAGGTCGCGTACCGCCTGCGCATGGAGAACCTCGGCAACGTGCCGTACGAAGTCGAAGTTGAGGCCCGGTCGAGCTGGCCTGCAACGCT
This sequence comes from Candidatus Acetothermia bacterium, assembly GCA_003552425.1. Next base: position 756 of record PUMC01000048.1, read on the forward strand.
GGTCGGGGGGCGCGTCCACCTTCCTGCCGGTGCGACGGTCGAACGTGTGCTGGTGCACCAAGTGCCGGCGACCGCGGAACCGGGGAGCAGGGTCCGCCTACACATCGAGATACGCACGCGCACCGTTCCCTCCGTCCGGGACGAGGGTGTTGTGTGGACCACCGTACGACCGCCGGTCCTTTCCGAGGTTCCCACCCGGCTCTATCCGCTGCTTCCCGGCGTTGTGCAAGGGACGCTGCTCATGGAGGGCGGCCGTCTCCAAGGTGAAGGGAGGATTGCGTTGAGCGGGAGCATAGGTTCGGAGCAGGCGCTTTCCCTAAGCGGTCTGGTGCGCGTCCGGCCCCATGGTGTCAGCTGGCAAGCAGTGCAGCTGTCCTACATCCACAGCGCGTTGCAGGTGCACCTCGGTCACATCGCACTGCCCCCCCACAGGCAGGGAGGCGTTGCACACGGCCTGATTCTGCACCATGCCCCCGTGGCTTCTCCCTACCGTGTACGCGTGTACGCGAGTCGGGCCGGCTCAGCGCTGGAACTCCACGTGGGTGGCGGGGTGGTCGGAGGAACGCTTGTTGCAAGCGGGGGTGAAGGGGGCTCCCTGACAGTGTTCGCAGCCCCTGGGCCGCTCCGTATGGAAGCCCGGCTCACGACGACCTGGGAGCGCCTTCGCGTCAGTTGGCGAGGGGCAGGGCTGACGCTCTCAGCGAGCCGCACGCGGGGGGAGGAGCACGCGATGACGGTATCCCTGTCCACCGCTTCGCTGACAGGTACGTTCACCGGCCATCCTGCAACACCCAAGGGATGGGCGGTTGAAGTTGCCATGCGCTTGGAGGGACGGCTTGAGGCAGCAGCCCATATGGGCTTTGAGGAGCATCCGCTGCGCGGTACCACGCTGGATGCTTTCCAGGTAGGATGCAGCGCTTCCGGGGACCGTGTGGAGTGGGCGATGTGTGTGGAACTCTCGCGTGCCGCCGGGTGGACACCGGCCGAGGATCTGTGGACGGTGCGCTTGGGGGGAGGCATGGCTGTTCGCACTTCCTGCGGAAGCACGTTCGGGGCGGATGCGGATGCCTGGTTCGCTTCCCTTCCTCTTGCCACGCGCGTCGGGCGGTGGCGGTTCGTGCTCTCCGGTGAACTCCCGCTCCACACGAACCTCGCGGCTGGCGGCCTCCCTGAAGCACGTCGAAGCCCAAGCTTTCGGGGGAGCCTTACGGTGGGGAACGGGGTGTTCGAATGGGGGGGGAAACTCGCCTTCGAAGGAACAACACTCTCCATCGCCTACGGTGTCCGGAAGCTCGTGATGTCCTTCGAAACGAAGGTCTCCCTGCCCGTTCCCGTGGTGATGACCAAGGGGCGGGTGGAGGGAGAAATCCGCGGAAGCGCAACCGAAGGACTCTTGCTCGAGCTTGGTGGTGCGCAGGCGATCACCTGTGACCAAGGACGTTTCCGTATGCCCCCCATGGAGCCGGGAACCTATGTGCTGCGGCTGCTCAGTCTTCCGCCAGGGAAGTGTGTGGTACCCGGACAGAGGTTGGAGGTTCTGGTGCGGGCCGGCGAGGTCACCCCCGTGCAGATGGCGCTTGTTTCCGCGGCGGAACTCACGGGCCGGCTGACCGTAGCGGATGGGGACATCGATCAAGGGATTGCCGAAGCGCTCGTGACCATCACCGACGGCACCGACACATACCGCACCCGTACCGATGCCCGAGGCGTCTACCGGATTGGCGGGCTGTGCCCTGGGACTTGGACGGTCAGCGTTGAGCTTCCCCGCCTTATCCCGCCCCACGATCTTGACCGGGCTCACCAAACGGTGGACGTGAAGCCTGGCGACCGCGTCACGGTCGATTTCGTTGCCCGACCACGCGCACGTCCGCTCCGTCCGTTGGGCCTTGGATGTTCGGGGTCAGGTCATGCATAATCGCATTGGAGATGCAACGATGCATGACCTGACCCCGGTTTTCTGGAGCTTCCATGCGCGCGATCGACATCATTGAGCGGAAACGCGACGGACACGAACTCGGTCCGGAGGAAATCCGATGGCTCGGCCGCAACTACGTGGCGGGCCGCGTGCCGGATTACCAGATGGCTGCGTGGCTCATGGCGGTGTACCACCAAGGTATGGGCCGGGAGGAAACCGCAGCCCTCACGCAGGCGATGCTGGAGAGCGGTGATACCGTCGATCTGTCCGCTGTTCCAGGCTTCAAGGTGGACAAGCACTCCACAGGCGGTGTGGGGGACACCGTAACGTTGGTCTTGGTTCCGCTGATGGCCTCTGCCGGGCTTGTGTGTGCAAAGCTCTCCGGGAGGTCCCTTGGGCACACCGGGGGAACGATCGACAAGCTGGAGAGCATCCCGGGGATGCGGACCGAACTCGAACTCGACCAAATCCTGCGGCAGGCGGAGCGTGTGGGTGCGGTGATCTCCTACCATACGGCCGAGCTTGTGCCCGCAGACCGGCTGCTCTACGAACTCAGGGATGTCACGGGGACGGTTCCCTCTGTTCCGCTCATC
>PUMC01000104.1 GCA_003552425.1 Candidatus Acetothermia bacterium
CGATTCCCCTTGGGTCGCGCATCATCTCCGCTGCTGATGTCTACCATGCCCTGATCTCCGATCGCCCATACCGACCGGCATACCCACGGGAGGCAGCTTTAGACATCATCAGGCGGATGTCCGGACGTCAACTCGACCCCAAAGTGGTGGGCGCCTTGCTTCGCGTTTTGGAGCGCCAGGAGAGCGAAGGGGAGGCAGCAGATTCGTGATCCTCCTGTGGGCTCTTGTACCCGGGGTGATCGCTGGTTGGGTTCGCGGAGGGCGACTGAGAAACATCGAGTCGTGTGGTCTTCGCGGGGGGTACCTTGTGGCGGCAGCGCTGGGGATCCAGCTTCTCATCTTCCCCCTGGGGAGTGGCGGACCCCTTGTTCCCTGGGGAACCGAAGGACTGCACCTCACATCATACGCCCTGGCAGCGTCGTTCCTGTGGGTCAACCGTCGGCATTGGCCCTTGCTTGTGATGGGGCTTGGACTCTTGGCCAACGTACTGGTGATCGCGGCCAACGGAGGCCTGATGCCGGCAGACGTAGAAGCCCTTCAACGCGCTGGAGCTCACCGTGCCGCCCAGGCGCTTACGGAGGATGGCCAGACGGCGAACATCGTGTTGATGAGCGAACACACCCGGCTGAACGTCCTTGGTGATTGGCTCTACCTACCGGAACGAATGCCGCTCGCTACAGCGTTCAGTCTGGGGGATGTGACGATCGCCCTGGGCCTGTTCTTGTTCATCCCCTACGCCATGCGGAAAGAACCGGGGTCAGGTCATGCGTGATCGGTGGTTGGTGGTTGGGGTCAGGGAACCGGGGTCAGGACGTGCGTCATCACATCGGGGTCGGTGGTTAGGGTCACAACTGCGATGTGATGACGCACGTCCTGACCCCGGTTCCCCAGGTTCTCAAGAAGGGCAGGGTTTCCCTTGCCCATGCCGAATCGAACGGCGGCCTTGCTGGCCAGCAGCGTCAACGCCGGAAAGGAGGAACCCGGCGCTGCGCTGATGCCGACCTGCTGGGCTGTAAACCCGGAACGGCTGGCACCTTGCCTCGGACTTCCGCTGGGAACCGCGGCACTGCCCTTCTAGCGTGTCGGTGTGCACTTGACATGCGAGGTCCGGCTCTGGGGCGCACCCCCCCAGGCCAGCGCGGATTATACACCTTCCTCGTGGGGGGTCAAGGGGCTAGGCGGTCCAGCATTCTGGGGAACGGAATCGCCTCTCTGAGATGGGGAATCCCACACAGCCAAGCCACGGTCCTCTCTACGCCAAGGCCGAAACCCGCATGGGGCACCGATCCCCAGCGTCGCAGGTCCACGTACCACGCATACGGATCCTGGGGCAACCCCGCTTCGGCAAGCTGCGCTTCGAGTTCGGCCTTTGTGTCCACCCGCTGCGAACCGCCGATGATCTCACCGTAGCCTTCGGGAGCGATCAGATCCGCGCACAACGCGCGCTCAGGGTCATCCGGACAGCGCTTCATGTAAAACGGCTTGATCGCCACCGGAAACCGTTCCACGAACACCGGGCGCCCGAAGTGGCGCGACAGCGTGTCCTCAGCCGGCGCCCCCAGATCGTCCCCGTGCGCCATGTCCACCCCCGCCCGGCGCACAAGCTCCACAGCATCCGCGTAGTCGATACGGGGAAACGGCTCCGCGACAGTTGCCAGCAAGGTTTCAGGGTCCCGCTCCAGGACCTCGAGGTCGTCCCTGTGCTCCTCGGCCACGTACGCCGCCACATAACGCACGAGGTCCTCCTGAAGTTGCAAGTTCGCCTCGTGCTCGAGGAAAGCTACCTCAGCTTCCAGCATCCAGAACTCCGTCAGATGCCGACGCGTTTTGGATTTCTCAGCTCGGAACACTGGACCAATCCAGTACACCTTCCCCAGGGCCGCGCAGGTCGCTTCCAGGTAGAGCTGTCCCGACTGCGAGAGGTAAGCCGGTTGACCGAAGTAGTCGATGGAGAACAGCGTGGTTGTTCCTTCCACCGACGTGCTAACCAGGATCGGCGCCTCCGTGGCCACAAAGCGCCGCTCCTTGAAGAACCGGCGCATGGCCCACAGCGCCCCATCACGCACCCGCAACACGGGCACTTGCCTGCGGCCACGCAGCCACAGGTGCCGGTGCTGCATGAGGAACCCCACCCCGTGCTCCTTGGGCGCGATGGGATAGTCCTCTTCCGGCACGTGCAGCGGGTCCACACGTGTGAGGGAGAGCTCCACACCGCCCGGGGCGCGGGCATCGGCCCGCACCACACCCGCGATCTCCACGGATGCCTCCGTGGCGAGGTTGTCCGCCGCCTCAAACGCCGCCGGACCGGCATCGGCGGTCACCACACCTTGGACGAGTCCGGTCCCATCGCGAACGATGAGGAAGCGCACCTTCCCCGAGGAACGTGTCCCGGCGACCCAACCTCGTATCGTGACACGCTCGCCCACATGGTGGGCCAGCTGCTCGATGTACACGGCCGGGGCGCCGGCCTGAGGGTCTTGGTCCGTCATCGCATACTCACAGTCCACCGAGCCGGTCAGGCCTCAGCATCGGCCTCTTTCTCCTGAACAAGCCGCTCCAAGTAGGCGATCGACTCACCCACAGTCTGCACCTTCTCCGCGTCCTCATCGGGGATCTCCACACCGAATTCATCCTCGAACTCCATGATCAACTCCACGGTGTCCAGGGAGTCAGCCCCAAGATCATCCACAAAGGAGGCCTCATCGGTTACCTCGTCGACATCCACGAGCAACTGCTCTGCGATGATCTCCCTCACCCGGTCTGCGATCTCACTCATCGTGCACCTCCTCAATTTCTCAGCCGCCTCACGACGGCCCCTATTCGCAAGGGGCCAAGCCCCCGTCCACGTAGAACACGTGCCCTGTTATATAGGACGCCTTCGGGGAGAGCAAGAAACCCACCATCTCCGCCACCTCCTCGGGGCGGCCCACGCGTCCCAGCGGCACGCGCCCCAGGTACACCTCCCGGACCTTATCCGGGAGCCCGTCCGTCATGGGCGTCTCGATCAACCCCGGAGCAACCACGTTCACCCGGATCCCCCAAGGACCCGCTTCCTGGGCCAAGCTGCGCGCCATGGCGACCATTCCCCCCTTGGCGGCTGCGTAGTTGGCCTGTCCAGGATTTCCCGTCAGCCCCACAACCGACGACAGGAACACCATCGTCCCTTCACGTGCCCTGGCCATGCGCCGCAGGGCC
>PUMC01000017.1 GCA_003552425.1 Candidatus Acetothermia bacterium
AGGGCAGGGTCTCGTGGCGACGATCGAGGCGTTCATGGCGCAGGGACGGGAGGGCTCGGTACTCGACTTCGCCCTGCACGGGGGGTTGTTCGACCCGGAGCGCCAGGCGGAGGAGATCCCCCAGGCGGTGGAGCTGGGCGTGACGTCGTTCAAGATGTTCATGACGTACGCTAAGCTCAAGTGGATGACCGACGATTACCAGCTGATGCGGACGCTGGACATCATCGCCTCGGTGGGCGGTTTGGGGATGGTCCATGCCGAAAACGGGTTGGCGACGGACTACCTGGAGGACAAGTCGGCGGCGCTTGGTCGCGACCCGGCGGAGGACTTCCTGTTAACACGCCCCGGGATCCTCGAGGGGGAGGCCGTCAACCGCGCCGCCGCGATGGCCGCTGTGGCGGGTTGTCCGCTCTACATCCCCCACGTGTCGGGGCGCGAGGCGGCGGAGACGGTCACCCGGCTGCGCGCGGCCGGGCACTGGCTGTACGGGGAAACGTGCCCGCAGTACCTCACGCTCACCGGCGAGGAGATCACCCGACAAGGGCCGTTGGCCAAGATCGGGCCGCCGCTTCGGGGGGTGGACGATCAGCGGGTGCTGTGGCAGGCCCTCGCCCACGGGGATCTCGATGTGGTGGCCAGCGACCACGCACCGAAAGGCAAACGCCGTGAGGACGATTTCTTCGAGGCTCCGTACGGTTCGCCGCAGGTGGAGACGATGCCCACGCTCGTCTACGATCGGGGGGTGCTCGGCGGTTGGATCACCCTGCCGCGGATGGTGCAGCTCATGAGCGCGAACCCGGCCAAGGTCTTCGGGCTGTATCCCACGAAGGGGACACTCAGTGACGGCAGCGACGCCGACCTCGTGATCTGGGATCCCCACTCCGAGCGGACGATCACGCACGCCACACAGCACTCCCATGCGCCCTACACCCTGTACGAGGGAGCCCGGGTGCTGGGGCGTCCGGTGGGGGTCATGCAGCGCGGGGCGTGGGTGGTATGGGAGGACGAGCTTCAGGCACGTGCGGGGCAGGGGACGTTTCTTCCGACCCGCGCCGGGACGGTGCCGCTCGGCGCGCTCAAACCGAAGGGAGGGGCATGTCCACAGGAGTAGAGCGGAAGATCAAACTGACGCGTGGTGTACCGCCGGCGGAGGCGCTTCCTTGCGATCTCGTGCGTGCGTGCTGCGACCGGGCGCTCGCCGAGCACGGGAAGGTGCTCCTTCAGTACCACCCGGCTACGGGGTTCGAACCCCTGAGGGCGTTCCTGGCGGTGCGGGCCGATGCCCCACCGGAGGCGCTGCTTGTGGGCAACGGGTCGATCCAGCTCCTCTTTTTTCTCGCACAAGGGACCCTTTCCCCCGGGGACGTGGTCGCCGTGGAACGCCCCACGTACGACCGTGCCGTGACCGCGTTCCGCACGCTGGGACTCAAGGTGGTGGGCGTCCCGATGGAGGACGACGGGCCGGAGGTTGCCGCGCTGGAGGAGGTGGTGCGCCGCCACGCGCCGCGGTTGCTGTACACCGTCCCTGATTTCCAGAATCCAACAGGGATCACAACCTCCCTCGCCAAGCGGCAGGCGGTCGCTCAGATCGCCGAGCGAAGCGGGATGCTCGTCGTCGAGGACATCCCGTACCGAAGGCTCCGCTACAGCGGCGAGGACGTGCCCTCGTACCGGGAACTCCTTCCCGGCCAGGTGGTGCAGCTGTCGTCGTTCAGCAAGCTCCTCGCTCCTGGGCTTCGTGTGGGGTGGGCGCTTGCCCAGCCGGAGATGGTGAAGGCGATGGCCAAGCTGGCCGAGGACGCCTACATCACCCCGGGCATGCTCGCCCAGGGCGTGGTGTACGAGTTCCTGCGAGGCGGGCACCTCGTCGACAACCTGAAAGCGCTGAAGGCGCTCTACCGGCCGCGGCTTGCGGTCATGTTGCAGGCGCTCGAGCAGCACCTTCCCGATGGTCGGTGGATCACCCCGGAGGGAGGGTTCTTCGTGGGCCTGACGCTTCCCGAGGGCGTCGATGCGGCGCGGGTGGCTGAGCTAGCGCGGGCCGAGGAAGGGCTCGTGCTGAGCGACAGTGCGGGGTTCTACCCCGATGGCGATGCCTCGCGGTTCGTCCGCCTTCCGTTCTGTGCGCTGGACGAAGCGGAGATCGAGGAAGCGGTGGCGCGGCTGGCGCGCGCCGTGGACCGCGCCGGGGCGCGGGGGAGGTGATGAAGGTGGATCGTTTTCGGGGTGTGGATGTGCTCCGGGCTGACCAGTTTAGCCGGGAAGACCTGGAGGTGATTCTGGAGAAGGCTCGAACGACGGCGGACGCTCTGGAGCGTGGTGAAGCACTGGACGCGATGCAGGGGAAGATTCTGGCCACCCTGTTCTTCGAGCCCAGCACGCGCACGCGCCTCTCGTTCGAGGCGGCCATGCTCCGCCTGGGGGGGAAGGTGGTGTCGGTTGCCGACCCCAAGAGTTCCTCCGCGGTCAAGGGTGAGTCACTCCCCGATACGATCCGCACGGTGGAGGGGTACGCCGACGTCATCGTCCTCCGGCATCCGGAGCGGGGATCGGCCGAGGAGGCAGCGGAAGCCACGGACCGGCCGGTGATCAACGCCGGCGACGGGGCCGGCCAGCATCCTACCCAAGCGCTTCTTGACCTGTTCACCGTCTTCAAGGAACGCGGGCGCGTGGAGGGTCTGACGGTCACCCTGGCCGGGGACCTGAAGCACGGGCGGACCGTGCATTCCCTGTCGCAGGTCCTCTCCCATTACGGTGTGAAGATGATCCTGGCCTCGCCGGAAACGCTCAAGATGCCCTCGGGGATCGTGGATGGCCTTCGGAGGGCGGGCGTCGACGTAGAGGAGACCGTGGATCTGCAGGGTGCCCTCTCCCGAAGCGACGTTCTCTACATGACGCGGGTGCAGCGCGAACGGTTCGATGCCCCAGCGTCCTACGAGCGCGTGAAGGGCGCGTTCATCCTCACCCGGAAGATGGTCGAAGCTTCCGGTCGCGACACCACCGTGATGCATCCCCTGCCTCGGGTGGACGAGATCGCGGCGGACGTGGATCCCCTTCCCGGGGCCGCGTACTTCCGGCAAGCGGCCAACGGCGTTCCAGTACGGATGGCGCTCCTTGCGCTGGTGGTGGGTCTTCGCTGAAGAACGGTTGAGCAGCGTTTAGATCTGAGAGGGAGGGGTTGACGGCAGTCG
>PUMC01000042.1 GCA_003552425.1 Candidatus Acetothermia bacterium
ACCCTCCCCTGACGGTGGGCGTTGAACCCGAGAGGATCTTCCGCCTCTACATCGAGGCGGCGGGCATGTTGTACGAGGGAGACGGAACGACAGAGCGGCTCATACAGTTCACCGATGTGCGCTTGTTGCGTCGGATGCTCAGAGACGCGCAGCACCGAAACCACGCGCCGCTGCATACGTTGCTTCACTGGCACTACGTGCGGGCTGGGGAGTTGTTCTCGATCATCCCCCTCATGGGGTTGGCGGACGTTCAGGTCGACGGCGGGATGCCGTTTGACATTCCTCTCCTAAAGCCCTTCTTCGTCCCCGACGGTATCTGGCCGTCGCCGGATGCGGTGGCGCCCTATGCATCGTTGCTCGACGCCAGGATTCGCTACCGCCGGATCGGACAACTTTTCCGCGCTGTCGCCGGCCTCACCGTGTGGGAAGCTGACGACCATGAGTTGATTGCTGGCGATCACCTGGTGCGGGAGTTCATTGGGGGAAGCACGCTCGCTATTCCCCACAACGAATAGCGCCGGTAGGGGGATCAGGCGATCGAGGCGGGTGAACGTCCTTCGGTGCGCTTCGCAGCGGTTGACGGGCCGGGCGGCGCCGCCAGTAAGGCGCAGAGCTCCTCGATTCTGTTCTTCTCATGGTAGAGGAGGTACTCCGCACGCAGTGTGAGTTCGCGAATCGTCCACGGACTCGCGTCGTCCATCGGGCCCTTCTGGAGTTCCACTTGGAAGCGGAAGTACCGGTCTTCCCTCAGGAGCTGGCGAAGGTGGGAATGGACGGACTTACTCACGCCGTCGAGGATGACCTTCATGATCGGCTGTGCCCACTTGAACAGCCCCCAACCCTTCTCGCCCGTGTAGGGGACCCGCTGGTGAACGTCCCCTGTGCCGAGCGACACAAGCAGGATGTCCGACCGTGGGTACATGGCGCGGGCCTCGACGTAGGCGTGCATGGCGGGATTGTTGGCCACCACGCCTCCGTCGACGAGGGCGAGGTAGTTCCTTCCTTCCTCGATGGCCATCTGCATCGGCGGAAAGTAGGTGGGTGCAGAGCACGTGGCACAGGCCACATCGGCGATCGGGAAATCGTAGTTCGCGGGCGAGCCTTTTGCCTTCCTGCTCCTGAACACCCAAGGAACGCTTCGCTCGATGTCGTAGGACACGATGAGAACATCGGTGAGCGCGTCTTTCAGGCGTGTCTGATTGAGATAGCCGAGCAACGCTGCCCTGAGCTTACGGCCGCAGTGCTTCGCCCCAAACAGCTTCTTGAACAGCCGCAGCTTCTCCCAGCGCCATGAGGGGAAGATCTCGCGGCCCTCTTCCTCGTAAAATTGGACAAGGTCGCGGGCCGTCCACGTTGGATTCCCCTGTTCGTCGCCTTTGGTCAGGGCCAGAGCGATCAGGCCACCGGTAGAGGTTCCGCAGATAAGATCAAACAGTTCGGCAACCGGCTTCCCCGTCTTCTCCTCCAGCTTGCCGAGGACGATGGCGGGGATGATCCCGCGCACACCACCACCATCGATCGACAGAACCTTGACCAAGTCAGGCACGTAAAGTTCCTCCTCTTCAAGCTTCTCAGTGTACACAACGGATCTCAGCCCGCCAACAGGGTGTTCGCCCGACGGAACGCGACCGCATGCCTCCGTTGCGCTGCGGCCTTGCCCCGGTGACGGGCCGTTCGCGCTGCGCATCGTCCAGCCTGTAGCGCCCGTGTACACTGAGTGCGTCCAGGGCGATCGTGTACGGGTCCTTCCTGAGCGAAGCCTCGTTGGGGTGGCGATCGCTGAAGACATTGCTCAGGAAGGACAGCATGCAGGAAGGGGGAGGAAGAACGGTGTCCGTGTTCTTGGTGTTGATGATGGGGGTTGTGCTTCTGCTGCTGGTGCTCACGGTGAACGCGTTGCGGTTGCGTGGCGCTCAGTTCGCGCCCGTTTCTTCCGTTGCGCCCGAGCTTGACGAGGCAGACCTGGCGCAGCGGCTGGCAGCTGCGGTGCGCTGCCCGACGGTGTCGCACCGGGATCCCGCTGCGATCGATCCCGGCCCGTTCACCGAGCTTCACGCATGTCTTGAGCAGCAGTTCCCGAGGGTGCACGAAGCGCTGACCCGGGAGGTCGTGTCCACGTACAGCCTGCTCTATACCTGGCGGGGGAGCGATCCTGACCTTGAGCCGATCTTGCTGATGGGACACCTGGACGTTGTACCTGTGGAACCAGGCACCGAAGGCGACTGGACGCATCCCCCGTTTGGTGGTGTCGTGGCCGATGGATACGTGTGGGGACGGGGGACACTGGACATCAAGAGTTCGGTTGTGGGGATCCTGGAGGCTGTGGAGACGTTGCTCGGCGAGGGTTTCCATCCGAGACGGACGGTGTACCTAGCGTTCGGCCACGATGAGGAGGTGTCGGGGGAGCAGGGCGCACGGGCGATCGTCGATCTCCTGTCGGGTCGTGGCGTTTCGCTTGGATGGGTCCTGGATGAGGGAGGCGCGATCGTCACGCGGGAGCTCGGCGGCGGTCGCGCAACGCAGGCGGCCCTGGTCGGGCACGGTGAGAAGGGCTACCTCACGCTTGAGCTTGCCACAGAGGGGAAGGGAGGTCATGCGGCCATGCCCCCGCCCGCAACGAGCGTGGGCATCTTGGCGCGGGCACTCACCAGGCTGGAGCGAAGCCCATTTCCGGTTCGCCTGAGGGAACCCGTAAGCAGCCTGCTCGCTGAGCTGGGTGCAAGGATGAAGCCAGCGCGGCGTCTGGTGCTCGCCAACTTGTGGCTGTTCCGGGGTGTGGTGGCACGCGTCATGGCCCGGGACCCGCTGACCGCGAGCCTTGTGCGGACGACGACGGCCATGACCGTGGTCCGCGCAGGCACGAAGGACAATGTCCTGGCCCAGAGCGCCGTGGCACAGGTCAATTTCCGCATCCTTCCCGGGGAGACTGTGCACTCGGTTACGGAGCGCGTTCGGAGGATCATCAGCGATGCGAGGGTGCGTGTGAGGGCTGTGGGCCGCGCTTGGGACCCGACGGAGATCACCCCGTTGGGCAGTGCCCCGTACCGGGCGATCGCAGGTGCGGTCCTTTCCGTCTACCCTGATGTCACCGTGGCACCCAATCTTGTGAACGGAGCGACCGACTCCAGGTACTACGTCCGGCTGACCGACTACGTGTTCCGCTTCTCGCCGATCGTGCTCGACAAGGGTGACATGGCGAGGATCCACGGCACGGATGAGCGCATCTCCGTGGAGGACTACCGTCGGCTGGTGCTGTTCTTCCACCGCTTGATCCAGGCGTCGGCGGAGGCTGGCTAACGGTCACGTTAGGCAAAGACAGCCCCGTTGTGCTCTCCGAGAAGCGGTGGCGGTACGCAGCTCGCCGGCCAGGCTTGTGGTAGGGGGCAGGCAATGCTCTTGTAGCGACCGGCGGTGGGATGATCGACCGTCACGAGAAGCCTGCCCGTGAGCGTGGGGTCCCCGAACAGTTCCTGGAGACCGTTCACTGGGCCGGCGGGAACCCTTGCCTCGGCCAGCAAGGCGAGCCAGTGCGCGCGATCGTGCTGCCCGAACACCTCCGAGAGCCTCGTAACCAGAAGCTCGCGCTGAGCCAAGCGTGCAGGATTGGTGGAGAAACGCTGGTCGTGGGCGAGATCCTCGTGGCCGATTGCAGCACACAGTCGAGCGAACTGCTCATCGGAGCCCACAGCTATCATGAGGAGCCCGTCTCGAGCAGGGAAGGCCTGATAGGGAACGATATGCGGGTGCGCCGTACCCAAGCGCTGTGGTTCCTTCGCGGTGATGAGGAAGTCTTGCCCGACATTGGCCAGGGCCGCTGCGGAGCACTCCACGAGTGTAAGGGGGACGGCTTGGCCTTCGCCTGTGCGTGCACGCGTAAGCAGTGCCGCCAGTGTACCGGCGAGCGCTGCCCAGGCGGTCAGGACGTCTACCATGGCCACGCCGATCTTCACCGGACGGTCGCGCTCTCCAGTGATGGCCATCAACCCGCCCATCGCCTGGATCAGGGCATCGAAGCCGGGTGAGGACTCAAGGGGGCCCGGCGGGAAACCGGTCACCGTGGTACGGACGAGACGGGGGTTGACCGATCGCAACGTGTGGTCGTCGATCCCCAGGCGGTGGGCGGTGTCGGGGAGGTAGTTGTGAAGGAGAACATCGCTCCGGGCGATCAGGCTGTGGAGCGTTGGTCGAACCCGGGGATCGGTTAGGTCCATGGTGATGCCCCGTTTCCCGCGGTTGACGGCGAGGAAGTAGGCGGACTGCCCGCCGGCAAACGGTGGACCCCAACGGCGTGTCTCGTCCCCCACCTCGGGTCGCTCGATCTTGAGGACGTCAGCGCCCAGATCAGCCATCCACATGGCCGCGAGGGGGCCGGCGAGGATTCTCGACAGATCGAGGACGTGCAGGCCAGACATGGGGCGCCCGTGAAGGACGTGGTCGGGACAACGGTCTCTGTGTGTTCGTTCACCGCTCATGGCAGATCAGTATAGGGCCCGTGCAGATAAGTCTGCCCGCCCGCTCCCAAAGCGGGGTGGCCCTCAGGTGCGCTGGCGATGATGGAGGTTAGCCTGATGCATGAAGGCTTCCAGGCGCGTGCGCAGGTGCATCTGCTCCTGCCCGTCAAAGGTGAGGTTGATCCAGGGGATGTCGTGGTCGTGCCTGACCTGCGAGGAAACGGACGACACCATGGTGCCGGGCATACAGCTGAACGGCATCACGTTGACGATACCATCGAACCCCGCATTGGCGTAGTCGATAGCCTTTCCCACGGTCAGCACGGGCTCACCCCGGTAGGCTTCGGAGATGTAAGGCTCGGCATGCCCGATGACGGTCTCGCTCAAGGGCTCTTCGAGCTCCCAATCACCGATCGAACCCTTGAACGGCTTGGCCGTTCGCAGTTCGTCACGGTGAAGCACATAACGCTCAAGGCGCGTGCGCAGATGGGCCCGCCAATCACGCCGTATCCGGCTGTCCCCGAGCTTCTTATACTGTGTGTACATAAGCCACTCACCGGTTGGGGCCACACGCACTTCCGCGCCAAGCTCCTCGAGCAAGCGAACAACCTGGGCGTTGCTGAACGTGTTCGCCCGGACGTAGATCTCGCCCACCACACCGATCAGCGGCCGTCGTTCCTCGGACAGAGGGATACGGCGGAAGCGGGCCACGATCTCCGGCAGGGCCTTGAGCATCCCCTGGTGACCGCCTTCACGCACCGCCTGCTTGAAGTCGGCCAGGGCGCGCGCGTACACCGCGTCCGTTTGCCCCTTCTCCAGTTCGTAGGGACGCGTGCGCCACAGGAGTTTCAGCAGAAGATCGACCCCGGTGATGGCGTACCACGCTGTGCGGCGGAATGCCGTCCCAAGATCACGTATTGTGTAGCCGCCGTACGCCTCAAGAGCCACGAAATCAACATCGTAGCCCATCTTCCGGAGGATCTGACTCTGCGCCGAGAAGTAGTGGCAGAAGCGGCACGGCCCCGTGCTCGTGGCCATGAACAGGCACGAGCGTTCGGCGTCGAAATCCTCCCGTTGCACGAGCTTCAGGAAATCGCCGGTGGTGATGATGAACGGCAGGCATTCCCCCCCTGTGGAGACCTTCCGTCCCAGGGCAAGGGACGCGGCATCCGGTACGGGCAGTGTCTCCGCCCTGTAGCCAAAGTGTTGCAGCGCACCTTCCAGAGCGAAATTGTGGTCGCACATGTAGGGCAGGTACACGGTCTTGCTCTTGTCGAACTCTTCGCGCTGACGGGGCTTCTTCGGGGGCGCGCTGGGTAGAGGCTGACGGCTGAGCAGCTGTACGGAGTCCAGATAGGCCTCCAACCGCGTTCGCACGCCGGCGTCCGCAGAGTGTTCGTCGAGTTCGAGGGTCAGGCATGGCTTTCCTCGAAGCTCTTCCTTGAGATAGTGGGCGACGAACGAGTCGGGTCCGCAGTTGAAGTGGGTGAGGTGTACGGCCCACAGACCCTCCGTCTTCCTGACGACCCTGGCGGCAGCCAGCAGGCGTTTGCCGGCGTGCCATTGCATGAACGGGTACGTGGCATCGATATCTTCCTCAATCCACGGTAGGCAGTCGACAGGAATCGGCAACGCACCCAGTGCGCGCAGTTTATCCTGCACCGCCAGGCTGAGACCGCGGTCGCAGCTGTTGTACAAACGCGACAGCACGGCCACGCCCAACATGCCCTCCTGCACCTGCTGCATGGCTGCGTCGCCGATGGCGCGCAGCCCCTGGTGGAACGCCTCTTCTGCTGTCACGGCGGCGTCGATTGCGCGGTGAGCTTGTCGGGCAGTTGCGCCCAGGCGTTGCGCTACGGCGAGGAGATCCCCTTGTGCCCGATCCCATTCGTAGAAATGGAGCGGTTGGTCGATGAGCTGAACGTCGGGATCTCGGGAACCAAGGTGGCCGGCGATCATGTACGGTTGTGCTTGCACGAGCGGGCAGTTGAAGTTCGTCGGCGTCTGTGTCCTGGGGTGGGCGGCGTCGATCATGGCCGGTACGAACAGAAAGCTCACGTCGTGCTCGAGGAGTTTGTCGACGTGGCCGTACAGCACCTTGAGCGGGAGGCAGGCCGTCGCCGGAGCTTGGGCTACGGAAGCGCGCACGAGGCCCTGGTGGGTTGGCGGGGAGAGCAGAACGTCAAAACCCAGCTCGCGCAAGAAAGCTTGGAAGAACGGGAAAGACTCCCACGTCAACATAGTGCGGGGGAGCCCCACGGTTCCCTTGCTGGCGCCCATGGCTACATAACGCAGTGTTCCCTCGTCGTCCACCTTCACTCCGTGCGCCCCCAGGAGCAGTGCGTCGCGCTGCGCGAAGAGATCAGGGATGCTCTGTGCACGTTCCTGTGCGTCCACATCGTAGCGATCGCAGCGCGCTCCGTAGAAGAAACGCTCGCTATCGGAGAAGCGGACCTCCGTCACATGGCAGACGTTGGGGCAACCTTGGCAGTGAAACCGCCGGGTGTTGTGCGTACGTTCGGAAAGGTCGAACCCTTGGAAGCGGCTCATCGGACTGCCTCCTTCGCGACTTCCTCCTTTGCGATCAGGGCGGCCCCGAGTGCTCCCGTCACCTCGAAGTGTGGGGGTACACGTATCGGGCGCTCCAGAAGCTGTGCGAATGCGGCGACCACAGACCGGTTGCCCGCTACCCCCCCCTGGAAGAGCACATGTTGGCCGATGGGGCGGTCAGCGACCACCCGGTTCAGGTAGTTCAGCGCGATGGAGTAGGCAAGCCCTGCGGACAGGTCCCGTTTTGCGGCGCCACGGTTCTGGTAGTGGATGAGATCCGACTCCATGAACACGGTGCACCGTTCGCCAAGCTGGACAGGGCGAGGCGCCTCCAGCGCACTTGAGATCATCTCCTCCAGGGGTATGCCCAGCCGCGCTGCTTGTTCCTCGAGGAAGGAGCCGGTTCCGGCGGCACATGCCTTGTTCAGCGCGAAGTCGACCACGACGCCGGAATCAAGGAGGATGAATTTCGAGTCCTGGCCGCCAATCTCCAAGATCGTGTCCGTCTCGGGATCGATCTCCACTGCGGCTCGGGCCTGCGCTGTGATCTCGTTCTTCACCACATCGGCACCCACAAAACGACCGATGAGCTCGCGGCCCGATCCGGTCACGCCAACACCGCGAACCTGATCAGCGCTTCCTCGTTCCCCCAAGGCTTGTAGCAGTTCGCGTGTAGCCTGTAGCGGGTTCCCCCGTGTCCGGAGGTAGATCTTCGCCACCACCTGGCCTTGTGTATCGATGAGCACGCCCTTGGTGCTCACCGACCCCACGTCGATGCCCAGGTACAGGTCAGGCGCGCCGTCGCTGTGCGGCACGGGGATGTGTCCTGTCGGCCTGTCCACAAGCGGAGGAAGGGAAGCAGGTCCTGTTCCCTCGTGCTTACGCACCGCCTCCTCAAGCTGCTGCCGGACTGCAGGCCAGTCGAAGGATGCCTGATCCTCGACGCCCAGTGCCGCTCCGATGGCGGCCATGAACACCTCGTGGGTGGGCACGGACAGGTCCTCAACTGTCAGGCCGAGCACGCTGCGGAATGCGCGCAGCATGCCTTCGTTACGGGAGACGCCACCCTGAAAGAGGATGGGTGTATGGAAAGGTTTTCCCCGTCCCACGTCGGACTGGAAATTTCGTGCCAGGGCCATGCACAGCCCCCCAAGGATCTCGGGCAGAGGGGTGCCGACCTGCTGAAGGTGGACGATGTCCGACTTGGCGAACACCGCGCAGCGACCGGCGATGTGCGGCGGGTCCTGGGCTTGTGCGGCGAGGCGGGAGAACGCCTCGATGGAGAGTCCCAGACGCCCTGCTTGTTGTTCAAGGAACGAGCCTGTGCCGGCCGCGCACTGTGTGTTGAGCGCGAAATCCGATAGCTCCAGCCGCCCATCATGTTCCTCGAGAAGCAGGAGTTTGGAGTCCTGCCCTCCGATTTCGATGACCGTGCGCACGTGGGGATAGAAGCGGCGTACAGCGGCCGTCTGTGCTACCAACTCGTTGACGTACGGTGCGCCCAGTGCTTCGCCGAGCATGCGTCCTCCGGAGCCGCTGACCGCGACCCCCTCCACCGGACCAGGATCTCCTGATAGGAGTTCGTCCATGATGCCCAGCGCGGTGGCCATGGGCATTCCCTGGGACGGTTGATAGCGACCTTCCACCACGCGGTCCTCCGAATCCAGGAGGACGACCTTGACGGTGAGCGACCCGATGTCAACACCCAACCTCAGCGGAACTGTCATAATTGGAAACAGAATACTGTTGTGGGCACTGGTGTCAAACAGCCCTCGGCTCAGCTACGCCACAAGCGCCGACGGAGCCCTGCCGCCGCCAGCAACGCGGCGACCGCTGCCACGGCGAGCACCGCCGTCAGCCCCGCTCCAGGTTGTTCAGGAAGCGAGAGTCCAACAACAAGCCCCACAAGTCCTGCCCCAACAGCAAGCAGTATCGTGTAGATCCAGCCTCTCATGAAGCGCATGGCTTCAGGTTACCCGGAGGTTTCGTCCGCTTCAAACAGGGGAACAAACCTGAACAGGTCAACGTCCACGATTCCCCGATCGGTGAGCTTGAGTTGTGGGATGACCTCCAATGCCAGGAAGGAAAGCGACATAAACGGATCTGGGAGTTGGCAACCCAATTGCGCCGCGGCCTGCTGAAGCTCACGGGCAGCCTGGGCCACCTCTCCCAGTGGGCGGTCCGACATCAGACCGGCTATGGGCAGGGGAAGGTTGGCCAGCACGCGGCCTCGATCGACGACCACCTGTCCTCCTCCCTGACGCGTAAGCAGCTCGATGGCGGTGTGCATCTCTGCATCGTCCGTTCCGACAACAATGAGGTTATGGGCGTCGTGGGCGACCGTGGAGGCAAGCGCCCCCCGGCGAAGGCCGAAGCCGTGTACCAGCCCCAGGCCCACAGAGGCCGTCCCATGATGGCGCTCCACCACAGCCGCCTTGAGGACGTCGTTCTCCAAGTCCGCCACCACCTCGCCGTTGGTGATCTTCGGGTGACGGCTCTGGGCGTACGTCACAACCTGATCGGGAACGACGCCAATAACGCGTGCAGGGCCCTCTTGAGCGGCAAGGGTCAAAGGAACAGCCTGGGGGTCAAGCGACATACGTTTTGAAGGGTGAGGAACGGGGGGAGGCATGGGTGCCACGCACGTGCCCTGGTCTGCGACCAGCATGCCGCCAGCGTAGACCTGCCGGATCCGGACCCCCGAAAGGTCCTCCAGGACGACGAGGTCTGCCCTGTAGCCGGGCGCTACCGCGCCGATCCGCTCCAGCCCGTAACAGCGCGCGGCGTGCAGGGAAGCCGCCGTGAACACGAGTTCGGGCTGGGCGCCGGCGTCGATCGCTGCCCGCAGGATGCCGTCCAGATGCCCTTCCTCCTCCAATGTTGGAGGGTGCCGGTCATCGGTGCAGAAGTGTACTTGAGGGGCCGTGGCCCAGCTGAGGAGGGGCAGGAGGGTGTGAAGGTTGCGTGCTGTGGTGCCTTCACGAATGAGGATGTGCATTCCGCACTGGAGCTTCTCACGGGCTTCCTCAAGGTCGGTGCACTCGTGGTCCGTGCGCGGGCCGGCGAGGACGTATGCCCAAAGGTCGGGTCCCCTGAGGCCGGGCGCGTGCCCGTCGATGCACCTGCCCTGTGCGGTGTCGAGCTTCGCGAGGACCTCCGGGTCGCCGTGGAGTACCCCCGGGTAGTTCATCATCTCCCCGAGCCCAAGCACGCGGGGCCAACGGAGCATCGCGCGGACCGAAGATGCGTCGAGCGCCGCACCAGCTGTACTGAGGGGGCTCGCCGGGACACAAGAGGGAACCATGACGTGGACGTTCAGTGGCAGACCTTCGCTCGCCTTGAGCATGTAGTGCACGCCGTCCTCTCCCAGCACGTTGGCGATCTCGTGGGGGTCTGCGATCACCGTTGTCGTGCCCCGCGGCAACACGGCTTTTGCGAACTCGCGGGGCGTAACCTGCGCGCTCTCCAGATGAACGTGGGTATCGACGAAACCCGGTACCACACAGGCACCATCGAGATCAACGACGCGGCGTGCCTGCTGGGCACGGAAACCCACGATCATGCCGTTGGCCACGGCGACGTCGGCGCTCACCATACGTCCTGAGAAGACATCGAGCACCGTTCCGCCCTTGAGCAAGAGGTCCGCTGCCTGAACTCCTTTCGCATGCCCGCCTGCCGCAGTTGCGTCGGTCATGGCGTCAAGGATAGCCAAGAGGCGGCAATGAGGCGAACGTGCAGGGGTGCCCAAACTACACCACGCTTGCCGGCAGGACAGCACCGTTGGGGGACTCTGAGGTTGCCGCCCGGCACGGGTGCGGGCTAGGCTTCGGTGCGGTGAGCATGATCGTGGGGCGTCGGAGAACGGGGTTGCACGGAAAATGAGCACGGTGTTTGGGCTCCTTGCGGATCCCCTGCCCTGGCTGTGCGCTGTGCTGCTGGGCGGCGCGGCGTGGTCGTTGCGGCGCAGTCGCTGGGTTGGGGCGGGATTGGGCGTGTGTTTCGTGGTGGTGTACATCCTGTCCGTGGGGCCTGGCACTGATCTTCTGTTGCGGCCTTTGGAGCAGGCTTTCCCACCGCTCCACCATGCACCGGTCGAGCCCGTGAAGGCAGTGGTGGTGCTCACGGGAGGCGAAGGGTGGTCGCCGGAACGGCCCATCACCAGCGCGCTGTCCACCTCGTCCACCGATCGTCTTGTGGAGGGGATCCGTGTGTGGCGGCTTCTGGGGGGGGACGCCTTGTTGCTCATGGTGGGCGGCATCGGGACCCCTGGGGGACGTGCGGAAGGACCGCTGATGGCCGAAGCGGCGAGGGCGCTCGGTGTTCCGGACGACGCTCTAGGATGGGAGTCCGCGTCGCGGAACACGTACGAGAACGCGCAGGCCGTGCGGGAGCACCTTGGTGAGGGGAGGTTTGTGCTTGTGACAAGCGCGTTCCACATGCCGCGGGCCATGGAGATCTTCGCGCGATCAGGGCTCGCGCCGATCCCCGCGCCCTGTGGGCACGCGGCGCGCCTTGTTCGCAGCGGTTGGGACTGGTTCCCCAGGGCGCAGGCCCTGTGGCGTTCGGCCCAAGCGTTACGAGAACACGTGGCGCTCATCTGGTACCGCCTCCGCTACGGTTCTGCAAACGATGCTGTTGTGATGGAATCCCGACAGCAATAGAATGCTCACGGTGAGCCGAGAATGTGCCTAGCTGTTCCGATGAAGGTTGTCGCTGTGGATGGCACCGTGGCCACGTTAGAGGCCGGCGGTGTGCGTGCCTCCGCCCGCCTCGATGCCCTGGGGGAGACGGTGGCCCTGGGCGATTACCTTCTTGTTCACGCAGGTTTCGCCATCCGCCGGTTGGATCCCGAGGACGCCCAGGAAACGCTCAAGCTGCTGGACGAGATGCTGGCAGCCGATGATGACGGGTGAGCGCTTCCTGCTGCGCGATGAGGGGCGCGGGCGCGGGCTTGCGCGGCTCCTCAGGAAGCTGACCCCGGAACGGCCGGTCCGGATCGTGCACGTCTGTGGCACGCACGAGATCACCATCTCCGAGCACGGACTCCGGCATCTCCTGCCTGAGGGCGTTGCCGTTCTTGAGGGCCCTGGATGTCCCGTGTGCGTGACGTCCACGGTTGACCTCGACCGCGCAGTGGGGTTGGCCGAGCGCGGTATTGTCGTGTGCACCTTTGGCGACATGATGCGCGTGCCGGGCACGCGGATGACCCTTGATGAGGCCAGGAAAGAAGGGGCTGCGGTACACACCGTGCTCTCAGCAGCCGATGCGGTTGCGCTTGCCCGCAGGACGCCCCAGCGTGACGTGGTGTTCTTCGCGGTGGGCTTCGAGACCACATCCCCGGGTACCGCCGCCGTGCTCCTTGACGATCCCCCGGACAACTTCTCCGTGCTCTGTGCCCACAAGCTCATCCCCCCCGCTGTGGAGGCACTGATGGACATGCCCGGAACAACGCTCGATGGCCTGCTGGCACCGGGTCATGTCTCCACGGTGATCGGAGCGCGTGCGTACGCGGAACTGGCGGAGGTACATCGTCTCCCGGTGGTGATCGGAGGGTTCGAACCCCTTGATGTCCTCTATGCCTTGGTCGTTCTGCTGAGGCAGCTGTGGGAGGGGAGGGCGGAGGTGGAGAACGCCTACCCGCGGGCGGTCAGCTGGAACGGGAATCCGAGGGCTCAGGAACTGATCGGCCGCGCGTTCCTGCCCTGCGATGCAAGGTGGCGGGGCATCGGCACGATTCCGGCCTCGGGTTTGGCCTTGCGGGATGCGTTCGCACATCTGGACGCGGCGCGTCGGTACGATGTGCCGGCGAGCGAGGGCCAGGAAGTGGTGCCTGGCTGCCGCTGTGCTGATGTGCTCGTAGCCAGGGCTGTACCGAGCGATTGTCCGCTGTTCGGTGCTGCGTGCACGCCGCTTACACCGGTAGGCCCGTGCATGGTGGGGGCGGAGGGTGCGTGCTCCGTGTGGTATCGGCATGGCGGGAGGGCGGGCCTTTGAGAAGGGATCCTGATCGCATCGGGGCAATGCATGGAGCGGGAGGCGAGGTCATGGGGCGTTTGCTGGTGGAGCGCATCTTGCCCGCCTTCTCGCTGCGGTCTGCAGGTGAGGTGGGTCTGGACGCTCTGGACGATGGCGCTTCGTTGACCCTCCCTTCCGGACAACTCGTGATCACCACGGATGCCCACGTGGTGACCCCCCTGTTCTTCCCCGGCGGGGACATCGGGCGCCTGGCGGCGTGCGGTACCGTCAACGACCTGGCGGTGATGGGGGCGTGTCCCCTGGCTTGTACGTTGGCCATGGTCTTGGAGGAGGGCTTCCCGCTCGACCAGCTGGACGCGATCTTGCTCTCGTGCGCACACGTGCTCAAGGAAACGGGGACCGCGCTGGTGGCCGGTGATACGAAGGTGATGGGCCAGGGAGAACTCGACGGCGCCGTGCTGACGATGACGGGGGTCGGCGTGGCCCGGCGCGTTGTGAGCGATGCGGGACTCCGTCCAGGCGATGCCGTCTTGGTGAGCGGGCCGGTGGGGGACCACGGGATGGCGTTGATGGCTGCCCGGGAGGAGTTCCGCCTGCAAAGCGATCTCCAGTCCGATGTGGCGCCACTGTGGCCGCTCATCGCTCCGGTTCTCGAAACCCTGACGATAACGTCCATGAAGGACCCCACGCGCGGGGGGCTCGCGGCAGCGATCAACGAGATGGCGCGGAAGGCCGGGGTGGGTGTGGAACTTTTTGAGGAGGACATCCCGGTACGGCCGCAGGTACGCGCCATAGCGGATCTTCTGGGGCTTGACCCCCTGCAGGCTGCGTGTGAGGGGCGCGCTGTGTTGACGGTAGCTGCGGATGACGCCGAGCTGGCGCTTCAGCAGTTACGGGAGCATCCGCTGGGACGTGAGGCGGCGATCATCGGCCGGGTCACCGTGGAGCGGCCGGGGCGTGTGGTGCTCCGCACAGCCGTGGGAGGGCGCAGGCTTCTGGAGATGCCCCTCGGCGACCCACTCCCGCGCATCTGTTAGACCATCGATCGCGTCCATACCCCTCGCCCGGCGCTGAGCAAGGCGACGGCAGCACCACGGGCGCTGTCCTACGCACGCTTAA
>PUMC01000037.1 GCA_003552425.1 Candidatus Acetothermia bacterium
GTTCACAACGCCGGGCACATACGCGGTGACGCTGACCGTGTTCGATGAGGAGGCCGCGGAGGTCGAGAAGACCGTCACGATCACGGTGTTGAGCGAACCCCCAGCGATCACCGCGTTCCTGCTCGAAGGTGAGCCTGATCCTCAAACGGTGTCGACGACTTCCACGGTCACCTTCAATTTCGTTGCCAATGCTGGCGCGGGCCGGAAGCTGGTCAAGTGGCAGCTCTCCTACGGCGACGGCGTCGCCCTGTCAGGGGAGGGGTTCAGCCTCGATTCCATCGACGTGTCGAACGATTACGATTATGAACAGACCGGATCCTACACCGCTACGGTGAAGGTGTGGGACGACCTCAACGTCTCGGACACGAAGACCCTCGATTTCGAGGTGGTCGACTAGGACGCGCACCGCAATTGTACCGACCTCCCAGGGCCCACCGGCGTCGGGGTTGCATCCCCGGCGCCGGGTTCGGGCCATCAACGGGGAGGCGAGGCTCGTGACCGGCGGATCTCCCAAATGAGGCCGCCGAGGAGCAGCAGCGCAGCGATCCCGAGGACAGGACCGTCACCCACAACACCGTAGGGGGTCTGCCCTCGACGCAAGGGCAGTTCCACGTACAAGATGCCGCGGTCCCCTTGAGGGAGCGTGGCCAGCAGGTCGCCGCTCGGTCCGAAGGCGCCGGTCACACCTGTCGAGGTGGCATGGACGAACGCCCGACCTTGCTCCGCCGCCCGCAGCGCCCCGAACACGAAGTGCTCCCACAGAATCCGCGCCTCCCCAAACCAAGCATCGTTACTGGGAACCACCAACAGTTCTGCCTGTTCAGCGACAAGGCGCCGGATTCCGGACGGAAACTGGGACTCGAAGCAAATCTTCACAGCATACCGTCCCACGGGGTCACCGAACACTCCGTGCGCCACATCCATGGGCAGCAACCGCTCGAGCAGAGGCCCAAGGCCCACAGTCTCCCACAGGCCCCGTGCTGGGAGGTATTCACCGAAAGGCACTAAGCGCTGTTTGTCGTACACGCCCACAATATCGCCCTCTCCGT
Source organism: Candidatus Acetothermia bacterium (assembly GCA_003552425.1). The sequence continues at coordinate 1,050 of PUMC01000037.1, forward strand.
TGAGGAGGAGCGTGGAGTTGTACATCTTCCCGTCACGCCACTCCCCTGCTCCAACGATCAGCTCCGCATCCAACCGCTCCGCCGCTTCTTGGAAGGGGACAAGGTACGCGCTCTGCGTGCGCAAGGGAACGGGGAGGATGCTCTCGGGGAACACCACGAGATCCAAGGGGCCGTCAAGCTTTGCCAGGAGGGCTTCGTACCGCTCCATAAGCTGCGGTACGCTACCCGGATCCAGTCGCTCGTCCTGCGGGACCCCTGTCTGCACGACGGCAGCCTTCAGCGTCCCTACGTCTTGGGTTCCCTCCGGGACCCACAGACCCGCGAGCACAATCAGCGGACCGAGAAGCGCCATCGGAAGCCACACGCGGCGACGAACACCCACCGCCAGGCAAGCGGCCGTCCACGCCACAGCGAGGGACAGGAGCCACGGCCCCGCGAGGCCCGCAATGCGGACGAAAGGAGAAGCCGCCAGAGCCCCGGGCAGCGAGCTGAATGTAGTCCCAAATGGGCCCGCACCGCGGGCCGCTTCGAGGAGCACCCACAACCCGGCCAAGATCGGGGGGGAAACCCAGCGCCCCCCCACACCACCGAGCACGGTCACGTAGAGGCTGGCGTACACTGCTAAGAGCAACCACAGGGGTGCTGCAAGCGGGCCGACAAACGGCCACAACTCCAGCAGAAATGAAAACCCGAGGAGGAAGAAGACCATCCCGATCAGCGCCCCCGTGAGCATGCCGCGTTTCACGCCTTGGCCGGCGATCGCCCACAACGCTCCTGCCAAACCCGGCCAGGCAAGCCAGTGCAAACCCGGGTAGAACGCGGCCCACAACAGCACCGCCGACGCGACAGCAACCGCTGCGTGCAGCCTCCAACCCATAGAGAGCCATTATAATGCTTGCAGGAGGTGAAGCGTGCATCCAGTCTTCCTTCGTCTTGGGCCCGTTGAGATCCGCTATTACGGCCTGATGTACGTGGTTGCCTTGGTACTGGCCTTCTTCATCGTCCGTGCTGAGGCGCGGAGGACACGGCTGGCCGAGGCGGGATTCGGCAGTGAGACCCTGCTCGACATCCTTCTGGTGACGGTGCCCCTAGCACTGATCATGGCCCGGATCTACTACGTAACGTTCCAGTGGTCTTGGTACCGGGAGAACCCATGGGAAGTCCTCATGTTGTGGCGAGGCGGCCTGGCGATCCACGGCGGCCTCCTGGGGGGGGCGCTGGGGCTGTGGCTGTGTGCCCGGTGGAAGAAGCTCCCCCTGTGGCGGTTGACGGACGTGGTCGTGCCGGCGCTGATCCTCGGGCAAGCTTTCGGAAGGCTGGGCAACTTCCTGAACGGTGATGCGTTTGGCACACCCACGACACTTCCCTGGGGGCTTGTGTTCCCTCCGGAGAGCCCCGCAGGCCAGGCGTACCCGGGGCAACCCTTGCACCCGGCAATGCTCTACGAGCTTGTGGGGAACCTCCTCCTGTTCGGTCTTCTTCTGCGGCTGCGCAAGAGACCCGCCAAGCCAGGTTTCCTGACGGCCGTGTACTTCATCGGCTATTCCGTGATCCGCTTCCCCATCGAGTTCGTCCGAGGCGACGCGCTTATGCTGGGGCCGCTGCGGGGAGCTCAGCTGGCCAGCGCATTGCTCATCGCGGGTTTCGGCCTGTGGATGTGGCGAAGGCGGCTGTGGGAGGGTCCGTCCGACCCCCCCTAAAGACGGAAGCCCTCCCCGAGGTAGGCCAGACGCGCTGAGGGATTCTCCACGATCTCCTCGGGGGTACCGGCCATCAACAGCACCCCATGGTGGATGAGGTACGCACGGTGTGTGATCTGCAACGTATCCCTAACGTTGTGGTCACAGATGGCGATTCCGATACCCTCCCCGGCAAGCCGGGACATCGTCGAGGACATCTCAGCCACCGTCAGCGGGTCAACGCCGGAGAACGGCTCGTCCAGAAGCAAAAAGGTGGGTTTGGTAACGAGCGCCCGTGCGATCTCCACCTTGCGCCGCTCCCCAGCCGAAAGGCGCCCCACCCGGCGGTCTTCGAACCCTTCCAGACCGAGTTCGTGGAGTACCTCA
>PUMC01000095.1 GCA_003552425.1 Candidatus Acetothermia bacterium
AGTGCTGTGTCGGTTTCGGTTTCAGTTCGCCGGTGGTTGACAGAGCAGGGACATATGTCAGGTGCACGAACGCTGTGTCCTGGCGGGGAAGCTCGTCCCGCAACTGTCGGAGTGCCTCCAGATAGGGCAGCCCTTCGATGTCTCCAACGGTTCCCCCGACCTCAACGATGGTTACCTGCGCCCCAGAGCTCTCCTGCGTGCGACGGATGCGGCGCTTGATCTCGTCGGTGACATGAGGCACGACTTGCACGGTGTGTCCGAGGTAGTCACCGCGCCGCTCAGCCCGGATCACGTTCCAGTACACCTGCCCCGTGGTGAGGTAGTTGACGGCGGTGAGGTTCTGACCCACGAACCGCTCGTAATGTCCGATGTCCAGGTCGGTCTCCAGACCATCGCACGTGACGAACACCTCTCCGTGCTCGTACGGGTTCATGGTCCCTGCGTCCACGTTGATGTACGGGTCCGCCTTCTGGAGGGTGACGGCCACACCACGCGCGCGTAGCATGCCCCCCAAGGAGGCCGTGACCACCCCCTTGCCCAATCCAGACACTACACCGCCGGTAACGAACACATACTTGCCCAATGTTGTTCGCATTGTACCGCTGCCGTCCAGGGGGACAAAACCCTGTTGGCACATGCTGCCACCATGAGTATAATGCGCGTCTAGGAGCGTGACAGGATGATGGTGTTCCTACAAGTCGTTTTCTTCTTGGTTTCGCTGGCGCTGATGGGAATAATTCTGCTCCAGATGTCGGAGCACGCAACGCTGGGCGGCGCGTTTGGAGCGGGGATGTCAGGGACGGTGTTTGGCCGTGACACTTCGAGAGATCCCAAGAAGACCGCCACCGGTGTGTTGGGCGCGGTGTTTCTCGCGTTGGGGTTGCTGCTGGCATTGCTCTAAGAGAGGAGACCCATGCCTCTGATCGAACTCCGCGATCTGCGTACGCACTTCTACACGGAAGACGGTGTGGTGAAGGCCGTTGACGGCGTGAACTTCGCCATCGAGCCCCAGAGCACGTTGGGCGTGGTGGGGGAGTCCGGCTGCGGAAAGAGCGTGACGGCGTTGACGATCATGGGTCTGGTGCCCATGCCGCCCGGGAAGATCACCAGCGGCGAGATCAACTTCCAGCGCAACGGCACAGCCATGAACCTGGCAAAGCTCGATCCCAAAGGGAAAAAATACCGCTCGATCCGCGGCAAAGAGATGGCGATGATCTTCCAGGAACCGATGACGTCACTGAACCCCGTGTTCACCATTGGATACCAGATCATGGAGGCCATCACCCTGCACCAGCGTGTGTCCAAGCAGGAAGCTAAGAAGAAGGCCACCGAAATGCTGCGCAGGGTGGGCATCCCTCTTCCGGAGCAACGTGTGGATGAGTACCCGCATCAGCTATCGGGCGGCATGCGCCAGCGGGCGATGATCGCCATGGCGCTGTCCTGCAACCCCGCCCTGCTGATCGCCGACGAGCCCACCACGGCTCTGGACGTCACCATCCAGGCGCAGGTATTGGACCTGATGCGCGCGCTGCAACAGGAATTCAACACCGCGATCATGTTCATCACCCACAGCCTCGGCGTGGTCGCCGAACTCTGCGAAGAGGTCGTGGTCATGTACCTGGGGAAGGTGGTCGAGCACGCGCTGGTCCGTCCGTTGTTCCATGACCCCAAACACCCCTACACCCAGGGGCTGTTGAAGTCGATCCCGTCACTGGCCAGCACGAAGAAACGGCTCGATCCGATCACGCGCGTGGTGCCCGACCCGCTCGACGCACCGCCAGGCTGCCCGTTTAACCCACGTTGTCCGCACAGGATGGAAGTCTGCCAACAGGAGATGCCTCCACTCAACGAGGTGGGGTCGCAGCACACCGCAGCCTGTTGGCTGTACTGAGCAGGGGGTGAGGATGCCGACAGAGACGGCGTTGAAACTGAGCGAAGATGTGCTGTTGCAGGTCACGGCACTGAAGAAGTTCTTCCCCGTTCGGAAGGGCGTGTTCCGCAGGGTCGCCGGCTGGGTGAAGGCTGTGGACGATGTGAGCTTGTTCGTCAAAGACAGCGAAACCCTTGGCCTGGTGGGAGAGTCCGGCTGTGGTAAGACCACGTGCGGACGGACGATCCTGCGGTTGATCGAGCCCACGGGGGGTAACGTGCTGTTCCGCGCCAAGCGGTTGGAACGCGTGGTGGACGTGGCCAACCTGTCCAAGGCGGAGATGAAATCCCTACGGCGCGAGATGCAGATCATCTTCCAGGACCCCTACTCTTCGCTCAACCCCCGCATGACCGTCGGCGACATCGTGGGGGAGCCATTGATCGTGCACCACGTTTCACGAGGGCGCGAGAAGGAGGACCGTGTGCGCGAGCTGCTGCAGGCCGTCGGCCTGAAGAGCGATCACATGCGCCGCTACCCGCACGAGTTCTCCGGAGGTCAGCGCCAGCGGATCGGCATCGCCCGGGCGCTGGCCCTGGATCCCCAGTTGATCATCTGCGATGAGCCCGTGTCGGCGCTCGACGTGTCCATCCAAGCCCAGGTTCTCAACTTGCTGGAGGACCTGCAGGACGAGTTCCAGCTGACCTATCTGTTCATCGCCCACGATCTGTCGGTGGTCAAGCACATCTCAGATCGGGTGGCGGTGATGTACCTGGGCAAGATCGTCGAGCTGGCGGCCACCGAGGCGATGTACCTCAAGCCGCTGCACCCGTATACCGAGGCGCTCTTGTCTGCCGTTCCCGTGCCGGATCCCGACTACGAAGCCGAGCGGATCCTCCTGCAAGGGGACGTGCCCAGCCCGGTCAACCCTCCCGCAGGGTGCTACTTCCACCCTCGCTGCTCCTACGCCAAGCCCATCTGTTCTGAGCAAGCGCCGGAGTTCCGCGACCTGGGAGACCTGCACTTCGCCGCGTGTCACTTCGCGGAATCGCTTGAGCTGAAGGGCGTAAAGGCTCAGTGAAGATCCTCCTGGGGACGGGGAACACCGGAAAACTCGAAGAGCTGGTCCGTATCCTGGGGTCGATCGAAGGCGTGACGTGGTGCGACCTTCGGCACGTGCCCTTTCCCGCGGTCGAGGAAACCGGAGCTTCCCTCGAAGAGAACGCACGCCTCAAGGCCACGGAAACACTCCGCTGGTCGAACCTGCCTACGCTGGCCGAGGACTCCGGGCTCGAGGTGGGCGCACTGGGGGGAGCCCCCGGGGTGCGTTCAGCACGCTATGCCGGGGAAGAACGCGATGATAACGCCAACATCACGCACCTTCTGCGGGAACTCAAGGACATCAAGGACCGAACCGCCAGGTTCCGTGCTGTGGCTGTCCTGGCGCTCCCCGACGGGCGCACCTTCCACGCGGAGGGCGTCCTCCAGGGGAGGATCACCCATACCCCGCGGGGACACGGCGGTTTTGGTTACGATCCCGTGTTCGTGGCAGATGGTGATACGCGAACGCTGGCGGAACTCCCAGCATCGGCGAAGGACCGTATCTCCCACCGTCGCCGCGCACTGGAACAGCTGATCCCTGTGATCACTGAGCTCGCGCAGCAACGATGCCGCCGTTAGCCCCGCTGCAATTCGTTGGCCTCCGGGAGCGAGTCGGTGAAATCCTTCAGAAGTTCGCGTTGCCGTCGCTTCAACCGCTTGGGAACCACGACCCGGAGACCCACAAGCAGGTCACCACGACGTCGCCCCTGTGGCATTCCGCGACCCGATAACCGCAGTGTCTCCCCGGGTGTCGTGCCTGCAGGGATCGTGAGTTCCTCATCCCCGTCCAGCGTTGGCACGCGGATCTTGTCCCCTAGAACCAGCTGCCCGTAATGTACGGGGACCTCGACAAGCAGCTCAGCCCCGTGCCGTTGGAACACAGGATGGGGTTCGAGTTCGACCCGGATGACGAGGTCTCCGGGAGGTCCGCCGGCACGACCGGCATTGCCTTCTCCACGCAGGCGCAATCGCGCGCCGTCCTCGATGCCCGGGGGGATCTCCACACTGAGCTCACTGCGCTCCCGAATCCGCCCCTCACTTCGACACTTGCCACAGGGTCGTTCCACAACCTCGCCGAGCCCTTGGCACTCCGGGCACTCGCGCACGTTGACAAAGGACCCCAGCATGCTGCTCTGCCGGAACTGCACCCTACCCGCTCCTTGGCAGGTAGGGCAATCCTTGGTCTGGCTTCCCGGTTCCGCACCGCCCCCACCACAGGTTGTGCAGGTGACATAACGAGGCACCGTGGCCTTGACACGCGTCCCGAAGGCCGCGTCTTCAAGGCTGATCCGGATTCTGTACTCAAGGTCTTCGCCGGGTCGGGCACGACCCGTCCGCGTTCTGCTGCGACGGCTTCTGCCGTCGGAGAAGAACAGGTTGAAGATGTCCTCAAACGCCGATGGACCGAAGAACTCGGCGAACGTCTCCCGCGCCCGCCGAAAATCCGTGGGTCCGAAGTCGAACCCCTGGGCCGGCCCTGCATGCCCGAAACGGTCGTATTGCGCTCGCTTGTCCGGATCAGAGAGCACCTCGTACGCCTCGGCGATCTCCCGGAACCGCCGCTCAGCCTCGGCCTTGTCCCCCTTAAACGCGTCAGGGTGATAGCGCCGGGCCAAGCGGCGGTACGCGCGCTTGATCTCCTCAGGCGTAGCCTCTCGGGCCAGTCCTAGGATCTCGTAGTAGTCCTTCGCCACCGATCATTCACTCCTTCTCGTAGTTGATGTAGTCCGAATCCTGCTCGGTGCCACCGCTCTCGGACCCACCGGGAGTCGATTGCCCTTGGTCTGCCTGTTGATAGGCCGCTGCGGCCATCTCACCGGCCGCCTTCTTCAACGCCTCAAGGGACGAGCGCAGCGAAGCAGCATCAGCACCCGATTCAAGCTTCTGCTTCACGTCACGGATGGCACCCTCGATCTCCCCACGCTTGCCTGCAGGGACCTTCTCCCCCAGCTCGGCAAGCGACTTCTCCACACTGTACACGAGTTGATCCGCCTCGTTACGGGCCTCGACTTCCTCAGCCCGCCGGCGGTCGTCCTCGGCGTGCTCCTCGGCCTCCTTCTGCATACGCTTGATCTCCTCTTCGGAGAGTCGTGACGTCTCCTTGATGGTGATCGAAGCGCTCTTGGAGGTTCCCTTGTCCTTGGCGGTCACCTCGAGAATGCCGTCGGTGTTGATGGAGAAGACAACGTCGATCTGAGGGGTGCCCCGCGGCGCCGGAGGCAGATCCGAAAGCACGAACCGCCCCAAGGACTTGTTGTCCCCGGCCATCTTCCGTTCCCCCTGCACAACGTGGATTTCGACCTGGGACTGGTAATCCTCTGCAGTGGTGAATGTCTTCGAACGCTCCACGGGAATCGTCGTGTTGCGCTCGATGATCGGCGTGGCCACACCTCCCAGCGTCTCGATGGACAGCGTGAGCGGCGTCACGTCCAGGAGCACGACCTCGTCCATCTCGCCAGCGAGAATGGCTGCCTGCACCGCTGCACCCAAGGCCACCACCTCATCGGGGTTGATGTCCCGGTTGATCTTGCCTTTCGTGAAGCGCTGCGCAACGAGTTCCTGCACCTTGGGGATCCGTGTACACCCACCCACAAGCACCACCTGGTGGATGTCCTCCGGACGCTTGTTGCCCGCATCGAGTGTGGCATCCACGATGTTCATCGTCCGCTGGATGAGATCCTCGATCATGGACTCCATCTTCGCCCGGCTGAGCGTCTTCTCCAAGTGCTTGGGACCGGTGGCATCGGCCGTCAGATAGGGTAGGGAGATCTTCGTCTCCATACGACTGGAGAGCTCCTTCTTCGCTCCCTCGGCGGCGTCACGCAACCGCTGCATGGCTGCAGGGTCCTTGCTGAGGTCGATCCCTGTGTCCTTGCGGAACTCCTCGATCAGCCAGTCCATGATCCGCTGGTCGAAGTCGTCGCCGCCGAGCTGCGTGTCACCGTCGGAGGACACCACCTCGAACACGCCGTCACCCAGTTCGAGGATGGAGACATCGAACGTACCCCCGCCGAGGTCGTAGACGAGGATCGTCTGCTCCTCCTGCCGTCGATCCAACCCATAGGCCAGTGCGGCCGCAGTGGGTTCGTTGATGATCCTCAGGACCTCGAGCCCCGCGATCTTGCCGGCGTCCTTCGTGGCCTGCCGCTGCAGGTTGTTGAAGTATGCAGGCACGGTGATGACAGCCTTCCGCACCTCGCCACCGAAAAAGTCCTCCGCGTCCCGCTTGATCTTCTGAAGGACAAACGCCGAGACCTGCTCGGGGCTGAATTCCTCGTTCTTGCCATCGCGGGAGACCTCGAACCTCCAATCGGTACCCATCTTCCGCTTGACGGACAACACGGTCCGCTCGGCGCTGAGCAGCGACTGACGCTTGGCCAGTTGCCCCACCAATACCTCTCCATCGCTGAACACAACCGCCGACGGGGTTACGCGCTCTCCCTCTGCATTGGGGATCACCTCAGGACGGCCCCCGCGCACCATTGCCGCGCAGGAGTTCGTCGTCCCAAGGTCAATCCCTATCACACGCTCCTTGGCTTGTGCCATGATCTTCACCTCCTTTGGGTCCGAGGCTGGCCTTGACCTTGGCCGGGCGCAACACCCGGTCTCCTCTGCACCAACCTCGTTCAAACTCTTCCAGAATCGTGTCACGTTCTTCAGGCGCCTCGGTCACGATGAGCACCTCGTGATACGCGGGGTCGAACTTCGTTCCCTTGGCGCTGAACGCGCGACATCCCTTTCGCTCCAGTACCTCTGCAAACTGCGCAAAGATTCGTTCACTTCCTTCGACAAAGGCTTCTACATCCTCCGCTCTCCGGAAGGCACGAAACGCGGCCTACATCGAGTCGTATACGGGCAGGAAATCGAGGATCTCCTGGTCGGATACCCTTCGGGCCAAGGTTTCCATGTCCCTGCCAACTTGCTTGCGGTAGTTGTCCAGATCCGCCCGCAAGCGCAGCATCCGCTCGCGTAACTCCTCGATCTCCGTGTCCTTCGCCGCCAACTGCACTTGGAGTTCCTCCTCCGGAGGCGCCTCCTGGGGCTGGCGTTCGTTGTCTGTCATCGCTCCACCTCCTGTATTCGGTTAGAGAACACCAGGATGGCGTCCAATCTTCCGGCTACATACCGCAAAGCCGAGAACGCGCGGGCGTAGTCAAGCCACAACGGGCCGATCACCCCGAGCAGTCCTCCCTCGTTGAAATAGGGCACCGTGACCATGCTGAACTCGGACAGTTCGTTCACCCTCGCATCGCCAACGTGTACCGCAAGTCCACTTCTACCATGTCGCATGCGTTCAAGGTTGACGGCGAACCCGCGCTCGTCCTCCAACACACGCAGGAGCCCGGCAACCCGCTCCAAGACCTGTTCGGCCCGTTGATGCCGCAGCGCCGCCAGCACTTGGGTCAGACCCTCGGTATAGAGGCGACGCCGCAGTTCCTCCCCAGCAAGTCCCTTGAGCAAGTCCACCGCTGCGGAGACGGTCGGATCGTGCCATCCCTCCAGGTCCATCACTCCCAACCTGGAGAGTTCGTCCAGGCGAAGGCCCTGCAGCCTTCCAGCCAGGATGCGTTCCACACGGTCGACCTCATCCTCGGTCATGTCGCGCTCCAGCTCCAACACACGGGACTCCACAACACCAAGCTCGGAGAGCGCCACAACGAGCACGGCATACGGACCCAGACGTCGCATGACCAAGCCCGCAAGCCGCAGGCTTTCCACCGGGGGCGCAAGCACAAACCCCAACTGCCCCGTCATCGACGCAAGCAACAACGCCGTCCGCCGCAAGAGCTCCGGCAGTTGCTGCGGTGTGATATCGGGGGGCTCAGCGGGCAGCCGCTCCGGCCGTTCTTGGATCTCCGCCAGCTCCAACAGCCACTCGGCGAAGAAGCGGAAACCGGCCTTGGTGGGGACCCTACCCGCTGACGGATACGGCTTGTACAGGTAACCGCCCCGTTCCAGCGCAGCCAGTTCGTTGCGAACTGTGGCCGAGCTGAACGTGTGACCGTACTCCTCAAGCAGTGCCCGTGAGGAGATCGGCTGCAGCGTTCGGATGTACTGGTCCACCACTTCTTTAAGGAGCAACTCCCGTCGCCCTCTCATTTAGCAATCACCCCAGTGCTTTGCTAATGAATGATAGGGACACCGCTGCCCAACGTCAAGGCAGACGCACGAAAAGGGGGTTCGCCTAGTCGCCGCTACGACCGCAGCAGCGTTTGAACTTCTTGCCCGAGCCACACGGACACGGGTCGTTTCGCTTGGCCTTCCCCGAATGAGGCTGCTTCGGAGACGCCGCTGGCTTTGCGATCTCACCAGCGCGCACCGGGGCGGGTTCGGCCGTGGTGGACACGGAGCTTGCCTGCGGCTCATCCTGAGGCCGGATGGAAAGCCTCGGGGAAAGGAGGAAGCGCATGGCCTGCTCCTCGCTACGTACAAGCATCTCCTGAAACAGACGATGGGCCTCTCGGCGGAACTCGACGAGCGGATCCGTGCCGCCGTAGGCACGCCAGCCGATGCCTTCGCGGACGTCGTCCAGTTCGAGGAGGTGCAGACGCCAGTTCTCGTCCAGCGTACGCAAGAGCACCATGCGCGCCACACCGGGGAAGTGAGGCGCGAGCCGTTCTCTCTGGCGCGTGAGCTGCGCGTGCAGGCTCTCCTGCACGCGGATTACCAACGCCTCGCGGGTCTTGGGCGCCGCGAGCTCACTGGCGGAGGGGGCCGGTTCCGTTAGCCTGGATAGCTCTTCCGCCAGCTGCTCAATGCTCCCCTCCTCTGCCGCGGCACCGGACGGCAGATGCTGCTCCACAAGCCCCTCGCCGTACTCATCGACCATCTGCTCCAGCCGGTCCCACACAGGCCGATCGTCGGCTGCCTGCCCGGAGGGGGGGAACAAGAGATCCTCACGTGCGCCGTAGATCGTCTCCCGTTGACGGGCCATGATCTCGTCGTAATCGAGCAGTCGTTTGCGGATCTCGAAGTTGCGCTCCTCCACGCGCTTCTGTGCATTGCGGATGGCCCGGCTGAGGAGATCATGCGTGATGGCCTCACCCTCCTCTATACCCAAGCGATCCATGATCGAGCCGATGCGCTCGCCGCCGAACACCCTGAGCAGATCGTCCTCTGTCGACAGAAAGAACAACGACGCCCCCGGATCGCCCTGCCGGCCAGACCTTCCTGCCAGCTGATCGTCGATGCGACGCGCCTCGTGTCGCTGACAGCCAATGACGTGAAGGCCACCTTCCCGAAGCGCCTCCCACCACTCCGCCGCCTGGTAGGGCCGTCCGGTCTCCTCGCACCACTTGCGAATCCTCGTCATCGCCCGCTTGCCGTAGGGGGTTTCCGGATCAGCCTGTTGCACGATCCTGCGACGCTCCTCCTCGGCCTCTTGTCGGTAACGGGTGAGGAACTCTTGGTAGCGGTCGGGCTCGTCCGCGGGGTCCGCCTCATCGGCCGCACGCTGCTCAGGGCTGCCCCCAAGCAGGATGTCCGTTCCCCGGCCTGCCATGTTCGTGGCGATCGTGATCGCACCCGCGCGACCGGCTTGGGCGATGATGTGCGCTTCCCGCTCATGGTACTTGGCGTTCAGCACTTCGTGTTTCAGCCCTCGCCGTTTGAGCATCCGCGAGAGCTGCTCTGAGTCCTCGATGGAGGTGGTACCGATCAACACTGGTCGGTCGAGCGCGTGGAGGCGCTCCACCTCGTTCACCACGGCTTCGAACTTGGCGCTCCGCGTGCGGTAGATGACATCAGGAAGCGGATCGCGCACCAGAGGGCGATTGGTCGGGATTTGCACCACATCGAGCCCATAGATCTGCTTGAACTCCTCTTCCTCGGTCTTGGCCGTCCCCGTCATCCCCGCGAGACCCTTGTACAGACGGAAATAGTGTTGCAGGGTGATCTGGGCCAACGTCTGACTCTCGCGCTGCACGGGGAGGTTCTCCTTGGCTTCGATGGCCTGATGGAGACCGCCGGAGTAACGCCGGTCCGGCATCAGCCGGCCGGTGAACTCATCGACGATCATCACCCGTCCATCCTTCACGATGTACTCTCGATCACGCTTGAAGAACGTGCGCGCACGCAGCGCCGTCTCCAGATGCTGGAGCGCCGAGCTGGCGCGCGGGTCGAAGATGTTGTCGAACTTGAGAATGCGCTCAGCCTTCTGAATGCCGGCGTCGGTCAACGTGAGGCGCTTGCGTTCTTCGTCCACCTCGAAGTCCTGATCCGGCTTGAACAGCTTCGCCACCCGGGCGAACTCGCGGAACATCCGGACCGTGTCCTGCGTTGGGCCGGAGATGATCAGCGGCGTGCGCGCCTCGTCGATGAGGATGTTGTCGATCTCGTCGACGATGGCGTAGTCACGTGTGGCCTGGACTTGCTGGTCGACGCCCATGACCATGTGGTCACGCAGGTAGTCAAACCCGAACTGTGCGTTCGTACCGTAGGTGATGTCGCAAGCGTAGGCTTCCCGGCGCTCATCGGGCCCCATATCCTCTTGAAGAAGACCAACCGTAAGGCCCAACGCCTCGTACACCGGACCCATCCAATACCGGTCTCGGCGCGCCAGGTAGTCGTTGACGGTCACGATGTGCACCTTCCCACCGAGTGCGTTCAGGTAAGCAGGCATGGTCGCGACGAGGGTCTTGCCCTCACCGGTCTTCATCTCCGCAATACGCTGCTGATGGAGGACGGCACCTCCCAGCACCTGAACATCGTACGGGCGCAGGCCAATCGTCCGCTGGGCTGTTTCCCGAACCACAGCAAACGCTTCGGGCAACAGCGAATCCAGCGACGCCCCCTCGGTAAGGCGCGCTCTGAACGCCTCCGTCTTCGCCAGGAGGTCCGCGTCGGTCATGCGCGCGGTGCTATCGCTGAGCTCGTTCACCCGCTCCGAAAGGGGAAACAACCGCCGCAATCTTTGCTCGTTGGTCTGACCGAACACACGGTCCACCACGCGGCGCATCGAGATCATGGGGAAACACTATACGAAGGGGTCCGCAGCCTCGCAACCACAGTCCAACGAACGTTCCATCCTCCTACGGCAGCTGCTCCATGTAACCCCGCAGAACCTCGCGCGCTTCACGGAGATAGTTATAGTCATCCAGCATACGCGTGTACTGGTCCCTGGTTACACGCTCGCCCAACCGTGCCTCGAGCGCATCGATCCGATCCTCCACAAGCTCCAGGGCAGCTTCGTACCGATCTCGAGCCTCGAAGAGATCGCCCTTGCCCCGCGCCACATCCCCCAGGAGAATCCACGCCCGCTCGTTGTGCGGCTCGATCGCCACGAGTTCGCGGAGTTGCTCCTCGGCAGCATCGTGGTTCCCGGCGCGAAGCTCCAGCACGGCCAGAAGGTATCGGGCATGGGACTCCGCTTGTCGAGGCGGTCGTGTCGCCAACACCTCCTCAAGCAACCGACGGGCCTCCGCATCCTCCCCCAACTGCGCCTGCACCGAGGCCAGGTTCACGTACAAGGGTTCGATGACATAACGGTCGAAACACCGGGTGAACGTGTCGCGTGCCTGTTCGAGCTCCCCTGCGCGCAGCTGCGCCATACCCATCCAGTAGAGACTGACCCGGGGGAAGAAGTCGAGCTCGACAGCGCGACCCAGGAGTTCGTGCGCCCGCTCCACATTGCCCGCGTTGAGCTCGTTCCTGCCCTGGAAGAGGTAGCGGTCGGCCATGAGATCGCGAAGGGCGATCACGGACACGCTGGTTCCCAGCAGCGCCACCGCCAACACAACCGCAACCAAGGCCTTGCCACGGAGTACAACCTTCCAGGCTCCCCAGGGCCCGTAGCGCGGGGAGAACGCTAAGCCTAGAAGGGCAACAAAGGCGAGGCTTGAAGCGGGCAACCGCCATGGGAACGTCACCACGGCGTGAACGAGCGTGACGATCACCCCACCGCCAAGCAAGATCAGTTCCAAACGGCGCTCCGGATCTTCCTGTCCCACAATCCGCCGCAGCCCAAACCACGCAATGCCCCCCAGCCCGGCTAGCATCACGAGGAAGCCCACGGTCCCAAGCTCCGCGGCCACCTGTACATATTCGTTGTGCGCCTGAGCCGCAGGAGGAATGGGGAAGTCGTACCCCGCTCCCCTAGGGCTTTCTAGAAACACCGCCTTGTAGGGGACGAAGTCGACTTTGTACGCCCCAAGACCGATCCCGAAGGCGGGTTGCTCACGCCACATCTCGTAACCCACCCACCAATCGTAGGCGCGCACAGCCCCGGACTGCCGCGCCCACAAGTCACGCACCCCGGCGATGGGCGTGGTTACCGGGATCATCAGGATCAGGGTCACCAGCACCACGCACACCGTGGGGATCCATACCCACCGGTGCCGCCTGAGCGTCGTCGCCCAACCCCAGACCACACCACAGCCCAGCAGGAGCACCAGCCCGTGCACGAGCCAGCTCCATCCTCCCACGAGGCCCAACGCAAGGAGGGCCGTCACCACGGCAATCAGCCACCACAGCCACCGTCCCACACGCGCTGGCCACAAGCCCAGAGAGAGCGCCACGAAGGCTGTGGCAACCGCCATCCCCAACCGCACACCGACCTGACGGGTGAGCAGCATGATCGCCAACACGAACCCACCCGCACCGAGAGCAAGCGCCTGCCACCACGGCCGGCGCAGACGGAGCACGAGTACAGCAGTTGGCAGTACGAGGTAGGACAGAAAACCGGCCAAGAACTGCCGGTTGCCCATGGAGGAGATCATCGCTCCCAAGCCCGTGCCCGGTCCGCCGGGCATCGACCCCGTGTACTGCAGGAGTCCGTAAAGCCCGGTGATCACCCCCCCGGCAAGCAGCGAACCGAGCAACACCACAACATCACGATCCACCCGAACAGTGTTCACGACGAGAAGGTAGATCACCCCGAAGTACAGCAGCACTGCTGTTGACTGTAGCACCAGACCCGCCGCGGCCCCCCCGGTGAGCGAAAGTAAGGACACGCAGAGCATCGCTGGGATGACCGGGAACAGCCATGTCAGCTCGATCTCCCACTTCTTGCGGACCAGAGCTTCCACACCCCACAGGAACACAAGCACCGACACGTACACCAACGTGTATACGGTCTTCGTGTACCCGTACTCCGTATTGCCCGGCAGGAAGAAGACAGGCATCGACAGAAGGAAGAAGGCCAAACACCACAGGCGGATTGAGGTTAGGATCGGCGCAACATCTCTGCCTTTTCGGCGATCCCGAGGGCGCACACGGGTGGACTTCCCCTTCTTCCCCATGATCCGAAGTTTAGGGCTTGGCCGCAGGCGACCGCAAGCCCGCGAGAAGCTCCTGCAGCCCTTCCCATCCCCCCAGGACACCCAACAAAGGCAGTAACGTCATCCACAAGGACGGCCTGCCCCTAAGCTCCCTGAGAAGCACTGACGGCCGGTCGATGTCGCTCTCTTGGGCCAGGAACGAAGCCAGGCGCGGATTGCGCAGGGAAACCAATGCCCGCGCCAACGCATCCTCCTCGATGGACTCCAGCAAGGCCCGTGCCCTGAGTCCAAACGCGATCTCGTCCCCGAACGCCTCGCGCCAACGCGCATCGTAACGTGTGAGTTGTCGGGGGCCTCCGGCGGCCGCTTCCCCTGCAAAGCGCGCGCATGCCGCTCCGTAGTAGAGCCCCCCTCCAGAGAGCGGCTTCACCTGCCCCGCAGCGTCACCCACCAGCGCCACCTCGTCCCGCACACACGCCGACGGCATCCCGAATGGGATCATGCCCGCTGTCCGGACCAGCACCTCCGCCCTCGGAAAGCGCTCTTCAAGAAGGCGACGGAGCACAGCACCGCCCTCGCGCCCCCGCTCCGAGACAAGGCCGATGTGCAACCGCCCGTCACCCGCCGGAAGTGACCAGCCAAAGCACCCTCGGCCCAACGCGCCACCCAGGAACACGTCGACCCGATCCTGCGGGGCGTCGGCAGCCACAGTAGCCTGAAACCCGATCACCATTCGTGGCGATCCCGGCAACCCCGCCCAGCGCGCAACGTCGCTTGACGGACCGTCGGCACCCACCACCACACGAGGATACAG
>PUMC01000061.1 GCA_003552425.1 Candidatus Acetothermia bacterium
ATGGCGTTGTTGGAACCCGTGGCAGTGGGTGATATAATCACGCCCGGCGAGTACCTCGGAGAGGTTGTTTCGGATCTGGGTCGCCGAAGGGGACAGATCCACAAGATCACTACCAGGGGACCTGTGGAAAGCGTACGGGTCACCATTCCGGTGGTCGAGACTTTCGGGTACGCTACTCAACTGCGCTCGCTTAGTCAGGGCCGGGCGACGTGTTCCCTTCGGGTGGCCCATTACGATGTGGTCCCGGAGGAGACCGCGCGTGAGGTGTTAAGGAGCAGGGGATACTGACATGGCAAGGGAGAAAATCAGGATCAAGCTGCAAAGCTACGATCACGAACTGGTGGACACGGCGGTCCGCAAACTGGTGGACACCGCACGTAGTACGCGGGCCAAGGTCGCGGGGCCGATCCCGCTGCCTACGGATCGGCGGCTGTACGCCGTGCTCCGCTCGCCTCACGTGGACAAGCGTTCCATGGAGCACTTCGAGCGCAAGGTTCACCGGCGGTTGATCGACATACGGGAACCTACCTCGGAGACCATCAACGCGTTGATGGAGGTTGAGCTTCCCACCGGAATCGACATCGAGATCAAGCTATAGGGGGATCCAAAATGGGGCTGGCGCTAATGGGCAAGAAGGTTGGCATGATGCAGTGGTTCGACAGCCAAGGACGTGCCGTGGCTGCCACGGTGCTCTGGGTGGAGCCCTCGGTCGTGGTGCAGGTCAAGGACCCGGAAGTGCATGGATATCACGCGTTGCAGCTGGGATATGGGATGACGAAGGAGCGTCGTGTCGCCGCACCGGTTCGAGGACAGTTTGCCAAGGCCGGTGTTGCCCCGCGGCGCCATGTGTATGAAGCGCGCCTTAGGGGCCCCGGCGACTATGCTGTGGGCCAGGAGCTTGGTGTGGACGCGTTCTCCGAGGGAGAACGCGTTGACGTGACGGGCGTGTCCAAGGGCCGGGGGTTCGCTGGAACGATCAAGCGATACGGTTTCGGTTCCCGGCCGAAGTCCCACGGTCACAAGCTGATCCGGAGGCCGGGCAGCGCTGGCCCAACGGGTCCCCGCAAAGTGCTCAAGGGGAAGCGCATGCCGGGGCACTTCGGGGCCAAACGGATGACGATGCGCGGCATGGAGGTCCTGAAGGTAGATCCGGAGCGCGGCCTCATGGTGCTTAGGGGTTCGGTGCCTGGTCACAAGAAGGGGCTCTTGAAGATAAGGAAGGCCGATGCTTGAGGCGAACCTGTACCGTTTTGATGCGCTGGATGCCGAGCCTGAGCGCACCGAAGTCCCAGAAGCCGTCTTTGGCGCGGAGGTCAACGAGGATCTTCTGTACCGTGCGGTCCGGGTGTTCCTGCACAACCAGCGGCAGGGCACCGCGTCAACGTTGACGCGGGCTGAGGTGGCGGGCGGAGGTCGGAAGCCCTGGCGCCAGAAGGGCGTGGGACGTGCGCGGCACGGCAGCACCCGTTCGCCCTTGTGGCGGCACGGTGGGGTCACGTTCGGCCCGCAGCCGTATGTTCGCCGGTTGCGCCTGCCCAAGCGGATGCGACGGGGGGCGTTGGTTTCGGCGCTTTCCGCACGCTACAAGGAGCAAGGGCTGTGGCTGATGGACCGCCTAGGATTTGACAAGCCTCGCACCAAGGATGGCTTGCGGGTGCTCGAGGCGCTGGGCTGTCCGGCGAAGACCTTGGTGGTCGTGGCATCCGACGAGCACCGGCTTCCGGTCGTGAAGTCCTTTACGAACATCCCCGCGGTGAACTGCGTGCGGGCTTCGTCCGTGAACGCCTACGAAGTGCTGCGTCACGATGCCTTGTTGGTGACGATGGCCGGGGTGCAGGAGCTATTGGGGAGGGTAACCGATGGGAGCTAGGCGCGGTGTGCACCCGGAGGATGTGCTGTTGCGGCCCGTGTTGACCGAGAAGTCGTGGCGCGAGATCGAGGCCGGTAAGTACACCTTCACCGTACGGCCGGATGCCACCAAGGTGGCCATTCGCCAAGCAGTGGAAGATTTGTTCGATGTGAAGGTGGAGGGCGTGTGGGCGCTTCGTCGCCCTGGCAAGCGGCGCCGGACACGCATGGATCGCCGGCATGGCCGCACCAGCGGTGAGAAGCGTGCGGTGGTCAAGCTGGCGCCGGGACACAGGATCGAGTTGGTGGGGTGATGAGATGGGCATGAAGAAGCCACGTCCGGTGTCCCCGGGACAGCGCCATGGGGTGTTGCCGGACTACACGAAGCTCAGCCGGGTGAAGCCCGAGAAGTCGCTGCTCGTTAAGCACAAGCGGCGCTCAGCCCGCAACGCGCAGGGTCGGGTGACCGTTCGGCATCGTGGTGGCGGACACAAGCGACGCTACCGCCTTGTGGATTTCAAGCGCGACAAGTGGGGCGTTCCGGCGAAGGTAGTCTCGCAGGAGTACGATCCCAACCGCTCGAGCTGGATTGTGCTCCTCCACTATGCCGACGGCGAGAAGCGCTACATGCTGTCCCCGTTTGAGGTTGCAATCGGCGACGTGGTCGAGGCCGGCGAGAGCGCCGAGCCCAGGCCAGGTAACTCCATGCCCTTGCGCCGGGTTCCCGTCGGCGCGACCGTGCACAACGTGGAACTCACGCCCGGTTCTGGCGGGAAAATCGCCCGTGCTGCCGGCACAGAAGTCAAGGTGCTGAGCAAGGAGGGCGAGCGGGCCATTCTGCGCTTGCCGTCGGGTGAGATGCGGCAGTTCCACCTCGATTGTGTGGCGACGATCGGCAGTGTGAGCAACCCCGACCACAAGAACATTCACCACGGAAAGGCGGGACGCAGGCGGCACCTGGGCTTCCGGCCCGCGGTGCGCGGTGTGGCGATGAACGCTGCCGACCACCCCCATGGGGGTGGCGAGGGACGCAGCGGCGAGGGCCGAGCCCCCAAGAGTGTCTGGGGTTGGCTGGCCAAAGGTGGACGTAAGACGCGCAAGCGGCGCAAGCCCAGCGACGCGTGGATCGTCAAGAGGAGGAAGTGAGATGGCGCGGTCAAAGAAGAAGGGACCGTTTGTGCACCCGAAGCTGCTGCGCAAGGTGCAGCGC
>PUMC01000039.1 GCA_003552425.1 Candidatus Acetothermia bacterium
CGCCGGTGGAAGGCGGCAAGCGAACCGGCGCGCTGTCCCCATGGGAGGCCTGTGGCCGTCAGACTGTCATGGC
Organism: Candidatus Acetothermia bacterium; assembly: GCA_003552425.1. Next base: position 74 of record PUMC01000039.1, read on the forward strand.
GCGATCTCGATCGTGCCGTTGGTCGTTGAGCGCCTTGGTCTAGGCGATGACCGTGAGACCCATGGGGATCAACCTGATCGAGAGTTCCCGCATGGGTTGGGGCAACACTTCGCCGTCCATGTGCACTGGAACGGCGCGGTCCGCGCGGATGGTGAGCGCGCGCGCGTTCTCCCGGCGCATCCGCGGGCGTTCGAGATAGCTTCCGTCACGGGTCTTGGGGAGGACCCACAGCCTCATGGGGCGGCTGTAATCGCCGGCCATGGTGACATCGAGTTGTCCATCATCGATGGCTGCGCCAGGTGCGAGGTGAAAGCCCCCTCCCGCATAGGGGCCGTTCATGACCGAGATGGCCAGGTGGTGTCCACTGTGTGTCCAGCCCTCGGTCTCGACCTGGGCGTGGAATGCGCGGAAACGGAGCATCTGGTACACAGCGGCGATGTAGTACCCGGGCTCTCCCTTGAGCCACCAGTGGCGTTTGTAGTCCCACGCAATCTGACCATCGATCCCCATCCCCAACGAGTTGAGGTAATAGCGATCGCCCACGGAGCCGACATCCACCTTCCGCGTGCGTACGCGTCCAAGGACCGCGGCTGCCCCCGGGAGGCTTGACGGGATCCCCAGGACGCGCACGTAGTCGTTCCCCGAGCCCAGGGGGAGCATCCCCAGGGGAACATCGGTACCCACAAGCCCTTGGGCGACCTCATTGATGGTGCCGTCCCCTCCGGCGGCCACCACGAACGGCGCGCCGCCGCGCGCCGCTGCGCGTGCGAGCGCTATGCCATGGCCGGGTTTGAGGGTGCGCCGGACCGTAGGTTTCATCCCCGCATGGCGTAGTGCTTCACGGACGTCCCGTTCGCGCTCACCGGCTTGGCCCCGGCCAGCGGCAGGGTTCAGGACGACGTAGGCATCGATCATGACGGCATTGTACCCACGTGGCGCGCGCCGAGGCCAGCTTCCGCAGAGCATAACCGGGGGAGCTCCCGGCCAAGCCCTATAATGAGGGCATGGGCGATGAGATTCTGGTCGGAACCTCCGGCTACAGCTTCCCCGACTGGGTTGGCCCCATCTACCCGACGGTGTTGTCCCGAAGTCGGTGGCTTCCGTTCTATGCTGAGGCATTCAGCACGGTGGAGATCAACGCCACCTACTACCGCGTGCCCACGGAGGCCATGCTGCGGGGATTGCTGGGGAAGGTCGATCCAGCGCGTTTTGTGTTCACCGTCAAGACACCCGCCCAGATGACCCACAGAAGGGCCGAGTTCGACAATGCGGCGGAACCGTTCGTAGAAGCCTTGGCACCTCTCCGGCAGACAGGCACGTTGGGTGCTGTGCTGGCGCAGTTTCCCTACTCCTTCCGGAGACCCGAGGCTGACCGTGCGCACCTTCAGCGGTTAAGGGACGTCATCCCCGGGGACATCCCCGTGCACGTGGAGTTCCGTCACGAGATCTGGTATACGCCTGAGACGTTCACGTTTCTCGAGAATCAGGGGCTCGGTGTTGTCAACGTGGATCTCCCACCCCTTCGCGGCCTTCCGCGTGACGTCACCGACTACGTGACGAACGGCATTGGCTACTTCAGGTTTCACGGTCGCAACACGGCCAACTGGTGGCGTTCTGGTGCTGGGGGCGCTCGGTACGACTACCTGTACAGTCAGGAGGAACTGGAGACATGGGTTCCGGCGATACTGAAGGCTGCCCGCCGCAGCGAGCGCACCTTCCTGTTTCTGAACAATTGTCATCGGGGGAAGTCGGCGGTGAACGCTGTCCAGCTCGAACGGAGGCTCGGGCTCCGGGCAGCCGACGATCGGGCACCTTGGGAGAAGCTTGAACGACGGCTGTTGGGGTAGGCGGCTGTGAGGCTGACCGCGTTGAATGCACGGAACGTTGAACGTGCACTGGGGATCTGGCGGGCCGGGTTCCCGCGTCCCCTGGTTGATCTTGCTGCCCTGCGGTCGTTCGATCCGTTCGGGGTGTTGATCATGCTGTTGGAGGGTCGGCGGTGCGCTGAGGCTGGAGGGAAGCTACGCGTTCTTCTTCCTTTGGACCACGGCGTGCGCGAAGCCCTGGCCGCGGTGGATCCGTTTCGCCTGCTCGAAGATGCAGTGTGGCTCGACGGTGAACTCCCGTGTCGGAGGAAGGAAGTGCTCACCACCGTGGTGCGGACCGAAGAAGAGCACGGGGTGCAGGGGTTGGTCGATGATCTTGTGGTTCGGCTGAGAACCCGGTTTCCCCTTGCGGAGTCCAGCGTTCGACTGCTCGCGATGGCTATGCTGGAACTGTTTCAGAACATTCCCCAGCACGCGAACCCCCGAGGCGCCGCTTTCGAGCCTTTTGGCCTGGGGGCACTCAACGAGTGTTGCGACCACATTCAGCTTGCGGTTGCGGACAAGGGTGTGGGGCTTCTCGGAAGCCTTGTGGGCAGTGGCCGCGTCCACGGTCTTGATCACGTGGGGGCTTTGGAGGCAGTGCTGTTGGATGGCATGTCGCGCTTCGCGTCACCGGGCCGGGGCGGTGCCCTGCGGCGAATCCGCGAGCTCGTCGTGCGTGAGGGGGGGGAGTTCCTCGTTCGCTCAGGGCGAGGGACGTTTATGCAGCGCGAAGTGGAGTGGTCGGTCGGTGAGGTGATCCCGCTGCCCGGCGTTCAGGTTGCGGTGCGACTGCCCCGGGCGTTGTTCGAAGGGTAGAGAGGAGGACATCGATGGACGTGATGCGTGCAGAGAGGTTCCCGTTGGCCCTCTACGGTCTGCGGCTGGGGACCCGCGTTGAGGGACAACGTGTGCGCTCGGACCTCATCCGTGCACTTCGTACCCTCCCGGAGCGCAGCGTGTTGGTGGTTGACTGTGGGGGCGTGGAGGTCTTGAGCGGCTCGTTTGCCGACGAGACGCTCGTGGAGGCGGTAGCGTGGCTCGTCGCGGATCCGCTTCCCGGCCGCTACATCGTTGCCCAGGCTCCGTACCCGGAGTCCGTGGAAGACCTGGACGC
>PUMC01000051.1 GCA_003552425.1 Candidatus Acetothermia bacterium
CGGTCACGGCCGCTGCGGCGATCGTGGCCGGCGATCCGAGGTAGACTTCCGCTTCCTTCGATCCCATACGTCCTTTGAAGTTGCGGTTCGCTGTGGACAGACACACTTCACCCGGGGCCAAGACGCCCTGGTGAGCGCCGAGGCAGGGTCCGCACCCGGGGTTCAGGATCAGCGCCCCCGCGGTGGCGAACGTCGCCAGCAGGCCTTTCTCCGAGGCCTCCACCCATACCTCGCGGGATGCGGGGAGCACCAGCATGCGCACGCCCTCGGCAAGGGGCCTGCCCGCCATCACTTCGGCGGCGAGTTCCAGATCCTCAAGGCGACCGTTCGTGCACGTGCCGAGCAGCACTTGATCCACCCGCGTTCCGGCAACCTCGCTTACGCGGACGACGTTGTCCACTTGTGAGGGACAGGCGACCTGAGGCTCAAGCCCGTCCAGGGCGTACGTGTGGACGGATTCGTATTCGGCGTCCGGGTCAGGGTAGACGGGGGTGAGTTCCCCTTCCACGCGTGTGGAGAGATAGGAGAGCGTGACCGCGTCCGGTGTTACATAGCCGTTCTTGGCTCCCATCTCCGCGGCCATGTTCGCCAGCACCAGACGATCGGCGACGGTCATCCCTTCCACGCCGCTTCCGGAGAACTCCACCGACTTGTAGAGGCCTCCATCGGCACCTAAGCGCCCGATGATGTGCAGGGTCACGTCCTTTGCTGTGACCCGCGGGGGCAGCTCCCCGTCGAGCACGAGCTTCAGGCTGGCCGGCACCTTGAGCCACAGGCGTCCTGTGGCCCAAAGGGCCGCCATCTCCGTGCGTCCTATTCCGGCAGCGAACGCCCCCACGGCCCCGTAGGTTGTGGTGTGGGAGTCCGATCCCAGGATCAAGTCCCCGGGCTTGGCAAGGCCCTCTTCGACGACCACCTGGTGGCACACGCCCCGGCCCACGTCGAACAGCTTCATCCCCTGTTCGCGGGCGAACATCCGGGCGTCCCGGTGGTTCTGGGCGTGTTCGACCCCGGCGGCCGGCACCACGTGGTCGAGGATCACCACAAACCGATCCGGGTTGGTGACCTTGTTGACGCCGATCCCTCGGAAGGTCTTGGCGATGGCGGCCGTGTTGTCGTGGGACATCCCAAGATCAGGGGCCACCTCCACGATCTGTCCGGGTGTGACCGCATCGAGTCCGGCCTTCTGCGCCAGCACCTTCTCTGCAAACGTCATCGGCATGTCCTCAGCCCTCCCTCGTTCGGCATACGGCCCTGGCCGTCAGGCGGGAACGGTGTCGAAACAGATGAAGTCGGCGTGGTGCACGACGGCGCCTTCCGGTGTTCGGGGACCGTGGCTTCCCTCGTGGGAGTGTCCTCCGATGATGTGGAGGACCTCCGCCGGGAGGCCTTCTGCGTAGGCCAGCGCGGCGCCGGAGAAGGGATGCCGTACGACCTTCCCATCCGCGGACTTTCGGTAACGACCGTCCGCCTTCTCGATCTCCAGAAGCTTCCCCACGTCGTGCAACAGCGCTCCGGCGATCAGGATGTCGTGGTTCAGGGACACCTTTCCGCCCAGCACATCCTGGAACGTGCGGTAGACGTCGCGGGCGATGCGCGTGACCGCCCGCACGTGGTCGGCGTAGGTGAGTCCTGACTCCTTGAGCAACGTGAACGGGATGCTGACCATATCCTCCGGTTGCCAACCACCTTCCCGAAGGGCCCGTGCATAGGCGTCCAACACCTTGTCGGCGAGCGCCTTGTCCTCGATCCAATCGACCTCTGGAAGTACCCTGCGGATGCCGTCCTTCATGACCACCCCTCCGTTTTTCTCACCACATCGATCACGGTTCCGTCCCGCCACTGAATGGCGGCCACGATCTCGTCGCCGAACACGGGGTGTTTCGCCTTGCCCACCATCCGCTCGGCGCCAGCCTTCAGTTCCTCAAGTGACCGTACGGGAACCCCTGCGCGCTTCAGGTCATCGGCCAGTTCCTGTCGGCGCGGGTTCACAGCCACCCCCTGCTCGGTGACGATGAGGTCCACCACCTCGCCCGGGGTCGTCACCGTGGTGACGCGGTCCCGGATCGTGGGGATGCGTCCCCGCAGGGTGGGGATGGTGATCACCGTCACATGCGCGCCCGCCGCCACATCCTGATGGCCGCCAATTCCATGGAGGAGCTGTCCGTCGGAGTGCGTGTTGACGTTGACGTTGAAGTCGAGATCGACTTCGGTCCCCCCCAGGAAGGCGAAGTCCAGTCTGTACGTGGCGCAGCCGAGGGCATCGTAGTCGGCGTAGAAGCCAGGTGTGATTGGGTAATGCTGCGGGTTCTCGCGAAGCGATGCCACGGCCTCGCCATCGAACGCTTGTCCGTCGAGGATCGCCCCGATCAGGCCGTCACGAAGCATCTCCACAAGGAACCGCGTGGTTCCGCCGATCGCAAACGCCCCGCGCACGCCGGAGCGGGCCATCTCCTGAGCGAGGAAATCCGTAGCCGCGAGGGACACGCCTCCGGCGCCGGCCTGGAAACTCATCCCGTCCTTGACGAGCCCCGCTCCCTTCACCGCGTCCACAGCCAGCTGGGCAATGCGGAGCTGCGTGGGGGACCGGGGGATGCGCAGTGTTCCCGTAACGATGCCCGCCGGGTCGCCCACGCGGTCCACCGCCACGACCTGGTCGACGAATCCCTGCTCGATCTCCGGCGGTAGCGCCGGATAGGGAACGAGATGGTCGGTGACGACCACAACGTGGTCGGCGCAGCGGGCATCGATGGCTGAGAAGCCGATCGGGCCGCAGGCGTTGGGTCCTTGGATACCGGTTGCGTTCCCGTAAGGGTCCGCGCACGACGCGGCCACACACGCGATGTCGATGCGCACCTCGCCATTGGCGATCGCTCGCCAGCGCCCGCCGTGGGAGCGCAGGATCGGCGGGGCAGCCATCCCCCCTCCGCGCGACACATACGCGCCCAGCGGTCCGTTCAGCGAACCCTCGATTCGGTTGACGACGCCGGCCTGGATGTGCCCCAG
>PUMC01000057.1 GCA_003552425.1 Candidatus Acetothermia bacterium
CAAGAGCTTGCCGACGCCCTCAGTTAACGTGCCGAAGCGATGCGTCATCGCATCCTCCTTGCGTACGCTTCGGCAACCGGGCGACCTCTGGGAGGCCCGCGGGTTTGCGCCCTGCCCTCGCGGACAGTTCGCCTTTTTCGGCGTACTGGTGTTACGGATGTCTACTACTGTGCACTACCTGTTGCTGTTCAACCGTTCTTCCGAAACCGTCCCTGGATTGTTAGGGCACGACCTACGGCATACTCATCCACAAAGCCCTCTTCGACAAGGATCTCCCCAAGTTGTCGTGAAGCTTCGTCGGTCTGTTGCCGCTGGAGCGCTGCCTCGAGTTCGCGTGGTTTGAGGGAACCGAGGTCCATGAGGATCTCCCCAATGCGCTTGCCTTGCTCGAAGTACTCCTCGAGGATGGACAAGACCACGGACGACCGAGACTTGCGCTCGCACTGCGCCTTCTGGTCCACCAGATCGATCAGATACTGATCCTCGTCGCTGTAGTACAGGGTCACTTGCATGTTCTCCCCCTGCTCTGACTTCCTTAAGCGGCTGGTTGACACAGAAGAACCGGGCCGCCGGTTACGTCCCGGCAGCCCGGCTACCCGTTCTGAGCCCGTGGCTTTGCGCCCCCACCTTCCGATGGGTTTGCCCTTTTCAGGACCTCTATAACGTGGAAAGCATTATATGTGGAACTGTGGACACGTGTCAAGAGCCCGATTGTCCGTAACAGAACGCACGTTCGAAATTCAGCCCGCTTTACACCTGGGTCCGTGCGCTCTTGGTGTTCGCCCGCCTGCTGTGGGTCAGCGCCCTGCGGCGATTCCTACCGCAGCCGCGGTATCGAGGGTTCCTGCGCCCGTGTAAAGGTCACCAGGAGCGCGCCCCAGGCAGGCGGCGCTCTGCTTGAGGATGGTCCTCAGGTCGTGAGGGGTGAGCTCGGGGTTCACGGAGAGCATGAGCGCTGCGGTCCCAGCTACGTGCGGGGCAGCGAACGAGGTCCCGGAACCGGTGCGGACGCTCCCGCCAGGATGGACGGAGAGCACGCGCACGCCGGGAGCAACGATGTCGACCTCTGGGCCCCAGTTGGAGAAGCTCCCCGGCTGCCCATGCTCGTCCACGGCACCCACGGTGAACACTTCGGTGTAGCGGCCGAAGCACGTAACGCGGTCGCCATCGTTCCCGGCAATGCCCACGATGAACACACCCTCCCGTGCGGCCCTCTGCAGAGCTTGGCGGACGATCGCCGGGGGCGCCATCTTGGCGTAGAGGGAGAGGTTGATGATGCGGGCCCCATTGTCCACGGCGTAGTCAATGGCGCGGGCGAGCTTAGGCCAGTCGGACTGGAAGAAGAGTCCCCGGGAGTCGAGGAACCGAAGGTCCATGATCCGGATCTTGGGGGCAACGCCGCCGGCACCGGACTCGGCGTCCAGGGCCGCGGCGATCAGCGCGGCGACAAAGGTGCCGTGCCAGTTCAAGCGGGTGCCGACTTGAGTGTCAGCGTTGCCGTCGCGGAAGTCCCATCCGTGGACATCGTCGACGTAACCGTTCCGGTCATCGTCGCGCCCCGTACCCGCTACCTCGTTGGGATTCGTCCACATGCGATCGGCCAGTGCTGGGATGGTGCGGTCGATCCCGGAGTCAATGACTGCAACGACGATTTCTTCGGTTCCTTGGGTGAGTTTCCAGGCATCAGGGGCCCGCACAGCGGAAAGCCCCCAGCTGGGCTGGACACCGACGGGCAGGAGCTCGCCAGCTGCCCCTCCCGCGATCTGGGGTCGTTCACCGACACCCAGGAACAGAATCAGAAGAACAACTGCCGCCGCAATGCCGATCCATCGGTTCATAGGTGGGACCATCCGTTGATAAGCGTCACGCCTAGGTTATACCTTGGCGGCAGTTGCTCTAGACACCCTTCACTTGCTGGTTAGGGAAAGTTCTGTACAGAAGGGACAGACGTAGCGTCCTGTGGCCCGGGGAGGGCCGGCTGATGGACGCAACGCCTCGGACTGGGAGTGCTACAGGTTCCGTGTGGTGCTTAGTGCTACGGGATCGGCCGCCGTTCCTGGCGCAGGAACCTCAGGGCTTCTTCCTTGGCGAAGGTGTTCCAGAAGGGCTCGGGCGCAAGCGGTGCCTCGAGCACGTGGTGCAAGAGATCATCAAACAGCTCCCATTCTCCCAGGGGTCCTGCAAGGTGGCTCGCGTACTCAACGTGGTTCATGAGGTATTCGGGGCCATGTTCAAGCGCCTGTTCGAAGTGTGCGCGCGCTTCGTCCGCACTGCCCCCGAACATCCAACGCGCAATGGCGTTCGTGGCTACGTTCGACTCCAAGGCACCCAACGAGCGATGGCCTGCACCGCCGAAGTAGTCAGGGTCCACCTCAATCAACCGTCCGTAGATCAGCCGGAGTTTGCCAACGGAGTTCACCCTGAACGCGTGGAGTTGATGCGTGCCGAGGATCTTGCCCCAGGAATCGCCGGCCCAGAGGAGGGCACCGGGGCTGTCCACGTGGGCGAGGTGCGCTTCCAGCTCGGCGGCCGACAGGCGTTCCAGCCTCACATAGGTGTCCAGGCCCATCGCCTGACAGGCGTAGTCCGCAGCCTGTTTGAGTGCGTCCATCCACGCTGTGGTGCCCTCTTCAACCCGGATGGCGTACTCGTGCCACAGCTGTGCCAGGAGCACCCGAAGTTCCGGGTTCTCCGGCGAACGTGTCAGCGCTTCATCGGCGCGCGCGATGCACTGCTCAAGGACCGCCAAGTCCCAGCGGTCAGCCATGAGCGCTTGCAGGTCCTCCAGGGATTCCTGGCTGGGAGCGGCACCGATGGTCTGCCCGAGGGCCACGAAGACACACACCGCAAACGCTGCCATACGCACGGATCCTCCTTTCAGCGTGATCCATATTAGGGCAACGCCGGGGGGAAGACCCAAAACCGGGCGGG
>PUMC01000008.1 GCA_003552425.1 Candidatus Acetothermia bacterium
ACCTGACCCCGGTTGCCGGTTGTCCTTGACTTCCACACCGTCCACGCGCTAGACTGCGCGTCATGGAATACACAACCGCGAGACGGAAGGAGGTGTTGCCCGGGGAAGCTACATTCTGCTGGTACTATTTCGGATAGGGCGTGACCTCGTACCAACGAGGGCACGCCGTACAAGCCGCAAGAATACCTTGCGGTTTTTTCTTTTGTCAAAGGAGAGGAACATGCGAAGAATGTTGATGTGTTTATCTGTCCTTGGAGTTTCGTTGGCTGCTACGGCAGGAACACTCACGATCGGCATCACACAGATCGTCGATCACCCAGCGCTCAACGCAGCGCGTCAGGGTGTCATCGACGCTCTCAGCGAAGCTGGTTACGTGGAAGGGGAGAACCTCCGCGTGCTCGTGGGGAACGCCCAGGGTGACTTCTCCGTAGCCATGTCCATCGTCCAGAATTTCCGGGCTGAACGCGTGGATCTTGTCGTCTCCATCGCCACGCCAACCTCACAAGCTGCCGTACAGACATTCGGCGGAAGCGAGACACCCGTGATCTTCTCTGCCGTCACGGACCCCGAGGCTGCGGGCCTCCTTGGACAGCCCAATGTCACCGGCATCTCCGACCTGATCGACGTGAGGGCGGACCTTGAGCTTCTCACGCGGCTATCCCCCGACATCCAACGGGTTGGCATCGTGTACAACCCGGGCGAAGCGAACTCGGCGGTGCTAACCGAAGCAGCCCGGCAGGTGGCACCCGAACTGGGGCTGACCATCGTCGTTGCCGCAGCCGAGAACTCCGCTGCAGTCCCCATGGCAGCACAATCCCTTCAGGGCCGCATCGACGTCTTCTACGTGACCACCGACAACACCGTTGTGTCCGCTCTGGAGGCGGTCGTGGACGCAGCCAACCGTGCCGGTGTCCCGTTCCTGATGGCCGACCCCACAAGCCTCGAGCGCGGTGCCACGTTGTGCACAGGGTTCGACTACTACGACCATGGCCTGATGACCGGCTCGGTCGTGCTGCAAGTCCTCGAGGGGACCTCCCCCGCGGACATCCCGGTGAGCAGACAGGCCAGCACCCAGTTGTGGCTGAACCTGGATGTGGCGAGTGCGATGGGGCTCACGTTCCCTGACGCTGTATTGGAGACAACGACCGGCGTGCTGCTGGGCGGACGGAAGTTCACGTTGGTTGAGTAGGAGAACCTGTGGCATTACTGGTGCATGCGCTGGAGCAAGGCTTCCTGTACGGCCTCATGGCATTGGGCGTGTACATATCGTTTCGGGTCCTCCGGTTTCCAGATCTGTCGGTGGACGGAACCTTCCCCCTGGGAGCATCGTTGGCCGCGACGCTGATCTTCTCGGGTTGGGATCCGTTCACCGCCAGCCTGGTGGCTGCAGGGGCCGGCACCGTAGCCGGAGCGTTCACGGGGATCCTGGCCAGCCGATTTAGGATCCAAGGGCTCCTAGCCGGCGTCCTCACCATGATCATGCTGTACTCCCTCAACCTGCGCATCATGGGGCGGCCGAACTTACCGTTGCTCGGCCGCCCCTCTGCGATTGGAACGGCGGCAAGCTGGCTTCCCCTACCCCCTGCATGGGCAGTGCTCGCAGCGGCGGGGCTGGCAGCACTGGCGGCGAAGCTCCTGATCGACATGTTCTTCCGCACCGAACTGGGTCTTGCCGTGCGAGCCGCTGGAGGAAATCCGGGGCTCCTTCAGGCGTACGGTGCCAACCCAGGGAACATGGTCGTGCTCGGCCTAGCCGTGTCCAACGGCCTTGTGGCCCTGTCGGGCGCCCTGGTCGCGCAGTACTCCGGGTTCGCTGACGTCAACATGGGTGTGGGGATTATCGTGGCCGGCCTGGCCTCGGTGATCGTGGGCGAGATGATCCTGCGCCCAAGAACGGTGGCCTGGGCCACCATGGCAGTGTTGCTCGGTTCGTGTCTGTACCGCGGGGCGATCTTGGTGGCGCTGCGCTATGGGGGTGCGCTCGGTTTCACCCCTTCCGATCTGAGGCTCCTCACAGCGTTGGTCGTGTTGACGGCTCTGGTGGCACCTGTGGTTAGGGGAAAGCTGCGAAGGGAAGAGGCATGAGCCTGAGACTAGAGAACGTCCACAAGAGCTTCGCTTTGCCTGGGCAACGAGTGCACGCGCTGCGCGGCATCAGTTTGTGCGTGAAGTCCGACGAGTTCATCACCGTCATCGGCTCCAACGGGGCGGGTAAGTCAACGTTGCTGGACATCATTGCCGGGGTCCGCCATCCGGACTCGGGGCGTGTATGGCTCGGGGACAGGAATGTCTCGTCGCGGGCGGCGCACCAACGCGCACGATGGATCGGAAGGGTATTCCAGGATCCGCTCAAGGGAACCGTCCCTGACCTCACCGTTGAGGAGAACCTCGCCCTTGCCTGCCGCAAGGGGTTGCGTGGCCTCCGTCCGGCACTGGGCCGCCGTAGAAGAGCCCTGTGGGCGGATGCACTGGCTCGGTTGGAGATGGGTTTGGAGAAGCGCTCCCAGGAACTCTCCGGACACCTCTCCGGCGGTGAACGTCAGGCCCTGACCGTACTGATGGCCACACTTGCCCGACCGAAGATTCTCCTTCTCGACGAGCATACGGCAGCCCTTGATCCGGCCAACGCCGATCTTGTCCTTCACATCACCCAAGAGCTTGTGGATGAGGGCAAGATGGCCACGCTGATGGTCACACACAGGATGGACCAAGCACTGTGTCTCGGGCAGCGCCTGATCATGCTGCATGCTGGGGAGATCCTCATTGAACTCGAGGGCGAGGCCAAACGCTGCCTCGGCGTTGGTGACCTCGTTCGACTGTTCCACCGCAGCGGGGTGAGCGACGACGCGTTGCTGCTGGAGAAAGCGCGGTAGATGGGGGGTCAGGGGGTAGGGTAGAGGGCTGTGTTGTCACAGCACCAGATGAGCGCACTGCATACGCTGCTCGGCGATCAGGGAAGGCTGATCTCCCTTCCCGGCGAGCGAACCGTTGTGTTCGTCGGCGATACGCACGGGGACTTAGGGGCAACGCAACACGTGCTTCAACGGTACCCGCCGCACACCCACACCCTCGTGTTCCTGGGGGATTATGTCGACCGCGGCCCGGACTCTCTCGGTAACCTGCAAGCGCTTCTTGAGGCCAAGCTCGCGCACCCTGACGATGTGGTGCTGCTCATGGGGAACCACGAAGGCTGGGCGGCTACACCGTTTTCGCCTGCTGATTTCTGGCAGGACCTGCCGACCGACGAGTCCGCTGCGTGGGCTGAGCTTCTGTCCCAGCTGCCGTTCGCGGCCCATCATCCGGCTGGGTTGATGGCCGTGCACGGGGCTTTGCCCGATGTGATGGGTGTTGGCGAGATCGCTGCTGTCGAACTCGGTTCAGCGGACTGGCGGAAGATGACGTGGGGTGATTGGGCAGAGGTTCCTGGGTTCGTGGTGGATCCCGGGATCCATGGCCGTCCGGCCTTCGGACGGGATTACTTCAACGAAGTGGCGGATCGGCTATCGATCAACGTGTTGGTCCGGGCCCACCAGCCACACGCCGCCACCTTCATGTACGAGAACCGCTGCCTGACCATCTTCACCTCCCGCGCCTATCCGGAGACGCGACGACAGGTGGCGCTCTTGCAGGCTGGGGTTGCGCTACGCGACGCACGCGATCTCGAGCTGCAACCTCTGTGAGGGGGACGCGCGGTGCTGGTAGGTGTTGACGTAGGCGGGACGTTCACCGACCTCGTCTGGTCGGAGGACGGGCAGACCTACGCGCTCAAGGTGCCCACAACCCCTCAGCAGGAGGAGGGCTTTCTCCAGGCACTGGACATGCTTCGGGAAGTGCACGGCGATCACCCCACACCCGCACGGCTCGTGCACGGGACCACCGTGGCCACCAACACCGTGCTGGAGGGAACGTGGTCACCCACAGCACTCTTCACCACCAAGGGGTTTCGGGACGTCCTGGAGATCGGTCGACAGGCGCGCCCGGCGCTCTATGACCTCTTCACGGACCGACCGCAGCCGGTGGTCCCCCGGAGCCTCCGCGTGGAGGTCCCTGAGCGCCTCGACCATCGCGGACGTGTTGTCCGTCCGCTCGACGAAACCGAGGTGCGCCGGCTGGCCCGTCAGATCAGCGGCACCGTGTCGTCCGTGGCTGTGGTTCTCCTCTACGCGTTCCTCAATGATCGGCATGAGCGTCGCGTGCGCGCTATCCTGCGGGAAGAGGGGGTAGAGGTTCCCATCACCTTGTCCTCCGAGGTGTTGCCCGAGTTCCGGGAGTTCGAGCGCACGTCGACCACGGTCCTCGCGGCCGCCCTCCGGCCGGTGATCGCCGGATATCTGGAGCGCTTGGTTGCTGGACTCCGGGAGCGCTCGATCGACGCACCGCTCCTTCTCATGAGTTCGTCCGGTGGTGTGGTCAGTGCCGACGAGGCCGCGCGTTCGCCGGCCGTTCTCCTTCTTTCGGGCCCTGCCGGCGGCGTGGAGGGCGCCCGGCGGATGGGTGCGGCCGTCGGCCTGTCGGACATGATCACCCTGGACATGGGGGGAACGAGCACGGACGTGGCGCTGCTACCGGGCGGTGTACCGCAACGGTCCCCGGAGCGGGAGGTGGCAGGTCACCCCGTGCGGGTTCCCGCTGTGGATGTGCACACCGTCGGCGCTGGAGGAGGCAGCATCGCCCACATCGACGCTGGAGGAGCTCTGCGCGTCGGGCCGTTAAGCGCAGGTGCCGTACCAGGCCCCGCTTGTTACGGCCATGGCGGATCCGCTCCCACCGTCACCGACGCGCATCTCGTGCTGGGTCGCCTTCCGGAGGACCATACGTTGGGCGGATTGCCGCCGTTGGACCTCGGCGCAGCACGTTCCGCCGTAGCGAGGGTGGCACGACCTCTGGGGCTCTCGGTGGACGATGCCGCATGGGGCATCCTGACGGTGGCCGAGGCCACCATGGAGCGGGCTGTACGCGTGATCTCCGTGGAGCGCGGCCATGATCCTCGCGGGTTCACGCTCCTCGCATTCGGAGGGGCAGGGCCTCTGCATGGTGCTTCCTTGGCCGCCAAGCTCGGCATGCGGAAGGTGCTCGTTCCGGCGCATGCCGGCGCACTGTCGGCACTGGGCCTCATGTCGGCGGACCTCATGGTGACCTTGGTGCGTTCGGTGCTCCTCCCGTGGGCGGAAGCCCGGTCCGAGCACCTGCAGGAGGTGATGAACGCGCTCAATGCGACGGCTGCCCGGCGCTTGTCCGCCGCAGGTGTGCCCGCAGCTTCAATGGTCTTTCGGTATGCGGCTGACCTCCGCTACCGCGGGCAAGGATTCGAGCTCACCGTGCCATGGGATACGGGCGATGCGGTGGCCCGGACGCGCGAGCGTGTCGCTCAGGACTTCCACAACGCACACGAGGCTCGCTACGGCTACGCTGCTCCCGAAGAGCCTCTAGAGCTTGTGACCCTGCGGCTCACAGCCACCGCTCCCACCCATGCCCCGCCGCTCCCCCTCACCAAGAACGCTGGCCCAAGCCCCACACCATCCGCGACCCGCCCGGTGTATCTCGGTCCCCTGCATGGTTGGGCGACGTGCCCGGTCGTCGAACGACGTCGACTGTGCGCGGGTGCACACCTCCCCTCCCCAGCCGTTGTCGAGGGAGCCGACTGCACCTGCCTCATTCCGCCAGAGGTCAACGCACAAGTGGACGCGATCGGAAACCTCGTTCTGGAGGTGCTGCCCTGGACCCCATAACCCTGTCCGTGCTTGCCAGCGCCCTCACAGGCGTGGCCGAGGAGATGTCGGCAGCTTTGGTCCGCACAGCATACTCGCCGAACATCAAGGAACGTCGCGACTGTTCGTCGGCCGTGTTCGATGCCCTGGGCAACATGGTCGCCCAGGCAGAGAACATCCCTGTGCATCTGGGGGCAATGCCCTTCTCCGTACAGGCGGTTGTCCAGGCATACGCCGACTGGACACCTGGCGATGTGGCCCTCGTCAACGATCCCTATCACGGGGGCGCACACCTCCCCGACATCACCTTCGTTGCTCCCGTGTTCCATGACGATCAACCGCTGGCGTATGTCGCTGTGCGTGCGCACCACGCGGACGTCGGCGGAATGACCCCGGGAAGCCTTCCTGCCGCCGCCCAGGAGATCTTTCAGGAGGGCCTGATCATCCCGCCGGCAAAACTCTGGCGCGCGGGGAAGCTCGATGAGGATCTTATGAGGCTGGTCTTGGCCAATGTGCGCACCCCCCGCGAGCGGCGCGGCGACCTGCGGGCACAGCTGGCTGCGGTCCACACCGGAACGCGGCGGATGGAGGAGCTCGTTCTCCGCCACGGTGCGTCCGCACTGCTGCCGGGGTTCACGGCACTCATGGACCACGCCGAGCGCAGGATGAAGGCAGCCTTGTGCAGCCTTCCTTCCGGGTCGTGGGCGTTCACCGACAGCCTGGACGAGGGCACCGAGGTATCCGTGGTGCTGTCACGCAGGGACGCGGCGATCACGGTGGACTTCACGGGATCCTCGCCCCAGGTCATGGCACCGGTGAACGCACCCCTCGCGGTCACAGCATCGGCCGTGTACTTCGCCCTGCGGGCAGCCTTGGATCCCGGGCTCCCTCCCAACGCCGGAGCCTGGCGACCTGTGCGTATCGTCGCCCCTCAGGGGACCGTCGTCCACGCACGTTGGCCAGCAGCGGTGAGCGGCGGCAACCTCGAGCTTTCGCAACGCATCGTCGACGTGATGCTCGGAGCGTTGGCCCAAGCGCTTCACGGGCGGGTGCCCGCTGCCTGCCAAGGGACGATGAACAACCTCACCATCGGCGGCATCGACCCCAGGGATAACGAACCGTACACGTTCTACGAAACCTTGGGCGGAGGCTACGGGGGGCGGCCCGATCGCAGGGGCATTGACGGCGTGCACAGCCACATGACGAACACGCTCAACACCCCTGTTGAGGCCCTGGAAGTTGCGTATCCACTGCGGGTCGAGCAGTACAGCTTCCGGCAGGGCTCAGGCGGCAGGGGACGCTTCGATGGCGGCGAGGGCCTACGACGCGACCTGCGCATCCTCGACCATACGGCCACCGTGTCCCTGCTCTCCGATCGTCGGCGGGGCCAGCCCTACGGCGTCGACGGGGGAGAGCCTGGCGCCCCGGGGGAAGATTGGCTTCTCGAGGAAGGGCAGCAACCGCAACGCCTTCCCGCCAAGGGTACCGTGCCCATACCACCCGGAGGCGTGCTCTCCGTGCGCACTCCCGGGGGCGGAGGTCATGGCAAACCGTCAGGCAGGAGCGCGCGCAACGACGAGGTAAGCGGTGAAACCCACCATCCGCTCTGAGGGCCGCACGCCCTCACGTTGCCGCACCAGCACCCGGCGCTCAAAGAGCTCCACGATTTCCGTCCGGGAGAAGCCTTCGGCCTCCAACGTCTCGATGGATCGCTTGAGCTGTTCAGCGGTGGGCACGATGAGCGCCAACGGGGCACCGGGGGCGAGCGCGGCACGCGTCGCTCCAATCGCCTCCCACGGTTCCGGAAGGTCGAGGAACGCTGCATCCACATCGCCAACCGGGAAAGGCTCTCCTGCACTCAGCACGCGTCCCTCCACCCGATCGGCCATTCCGGCACGCGTCACGTTGTACATGGCGTTCTCCAGGAACTCCTCACGCTGGTCGAACGTGTACACCCGTCCCTCCGGTCCTACGAACTGCCCCAGCAAGAGCGTGAACGCCCCTGACCCGGTGCCCATTTCCAGGACACTGATACCAGGCCGCAGATCGAGCGCGATGACCAACCACCCAGCGTCCTTCGGGTAGACGATCTGCGTCCTCCGGCGGACTTTGAACATGCGCTCACCGATCCGGGGGCGCAGCGCCAGGAAGCGTGCCCCGATGTTGGTGACGACCTCGGTACCGGGTGGACGGCCCACAAGATCCTCATGCTCAACGATCCCCCGGCTGCTGTGCAGGCGTCCTCCCGTCTCCAGCGCCACGAGATAGGTTCGTTCCTTGCCGACTTCGCACAGAAGCACATCGTCTCCGTAGTTGAACAACCTCGACATCCGGGGAACCTCCCTTTCGTCCGGCAAACCAGCCCGGCACGGAGCCTGCAGCCCGCCGCGCTCCATGCCCGCTCAACGGCCCACCATCATAACCCGTTCTGTCGCCATATTGACGAGTCGCTCGACGATGCGTCACCGCACGTGCCCCCCTCGTCCTCGACGAGGAGCGTGGAACTGGAGCGCGGGCATCGCTAACATGAGCCATGGCCAGCACACCGAACGTGCGCGTCGAACTCGTGATGATCACACCGGATGCGGTGGGGCACATCGCCCGCTGTGCGCGCGTCAGCCACCGCAGCGAAACGGACTCCGGCCCGGAGGCGGATGCGGCGCTTGTCCGCAAGCTCATCCGCTGGGGGCATCTGTCGGTCCTGGAGTTCGCCCACGCCACGTTCCTCGTTGAGGGTCTGTCCCGCGCCTGTGCCAACCAGCTGACCCGACACAGACTGGCCAGCTTCGTCCAGGAATCCCAGCGGTACGTGGACGTCCGCGATCGACCGCTCGTGCTGCCGGAAACGCTTGCCACATCCCCATTGCGCGATGATGTTGAACGGCTGTACCACAGTGCACAGGCCCTGTACGAACGCCTTGTGGGCGAGGGTATCCCCAAGGAGGACGCACGCTATGTGCTTCCCATCGGTGCCGCGACACAGCTCGTGATGGACGTGAATTTCCGTGAGGCACGACACATCATCGCCCTGCGTGGCACACGGCACGCACAGTGGGAGATCCGTACGTTGGCTGCGGAACTCCTCCGCAAGCTGACGGACGCCGCCCCTGCCGTCTTCGAAGATCTGGAGGTAACGTCATGAGCTACTCCATTCTCTCCGACCGGGAGATCGCAGCCCTCTGTAGGACGTCTCCCCCCATGCTGGACCCGTTCGTCGATCGACAGGAAGGGAAGCCTTCTTGGGGACTGGGAAGCTTCGGGTACGACCTTCGCCTTGGCGGAAGGTTCCTCGTGCCCTTGGGCGGGGTCAACGCAGTGCTTGATCCGGTCGACTTTCCCCGCAGCCACTTCCGAGAAGTCGAGGCGGAGCAGGTCTTCGAGCTGGCACCCAACGCCCAAGTGCTCGCCGAGTCGATGGAGACCTTCCACATGCCCGACGACATCATGGGCGTGTGTTGGGGCAAGAGTTCTTACGCCCGCTGCGGCCTTCTATGCAACGTGACGCCTCTGGAACCCATGTGGCGCGGGAGGCTAACGCTGGAACTGGCCAACCTCTCACCCCTCCCCATCCGGTTGCATGTCGGACAGGGAATCGCCCAGGTTGTGTTCTTCCGCGGTGTACGCCCTGGGCGAACCTACGGGGAGAAGGAAGCCGGGGGCGGCTACCAAGATCAGCCTGGCGTCACCCTACCCTACTGACGTCCGCGCCGCAGAAACGAGAGGTCAACCATGTTGCGGTAGCCTTCCGTCAGGGCCTCCACTGCTTCGGGCGGAAGGCCCTCTCGACGGAGACGCCTCCGGAAACGTGCAGCCGACCGCCGCCGGCGCCACAGAAAAACGATGCCCGTTCCCGCCAATGCCCTACCGAGGCGCAAGAAAGCCCACACCGTACCCAGCACGCTCAATCCTCGCTCTCCGCCTTCTCCTTCTCCCGTCCGCGCTCCCCACCAATGTTGAAATCGCCGAGCCCTTTAGAACCCATGAGCTCGCGTAGGTTGATCATGTACCCTTGCGTCATCTTGAGCGCCTCCTCCTTCGGGATACCGGCCTCTACGAGCTTCCTGTAGAAGGTCGCCACCGCGTCGGCCATGCTCTCGGCGGATTCCTTGGCGTACAGAACATCGCGAATACCCTTAAGGAGATTGGGGATCCGATCGGCCACCACATCCAACATCTCGCGAACGTGCTCCGCTTCTTTATCGTGCGTTGCCATATCAACCCTCCTCGGCAAACAACGGATACCTCCGTCCCAAAAGGCGGAGGTCGCCACGCAGCAGAAGCTGCCTTCCCCGTACCACCAGCCACAGGGAGATGCCCAGCACGAATGACCCGAGTTCCACCCGAGCCAGCGAGCTGTGCTGTGTCCGCGCGCGGATGGCTTCCCACGCGTCCTCGCGGGGGGCAGGGATCGCGTCGAGAACCTGGCGCACCTCCCTCACCAGCACGACATTCTGGGCGAGCGCTTCCCTGCACGCTGCGCACGTTGCCAGGTGCGCGATCAGCTGTCCCCGCTCAGGTTCGTCCAGCGCCCCAGCTGCATACCACGGAAGCCACTGCCTGACGAGCTCGCAGTCGCTGCTCACGATAGCACCTCCATCAGCTTCCGTTTCGCATGGTGCATTCGCGACTTCACCGTGCCCTCCGGAACCCCGAGCGCTTCCGCGATGTCCCGATAGGAAAGGCCCTCGTAGAACGCGAGAAACACGACCTCGCGTTGCTCGGCGGGAAGCCGCTCCAGCGCTCTACGCACCCGCGCTGTGCGCGCCTCGTGCTGCGCTTCCTCGCGAGGATCGGGGAGCTCTGACGGCACCGACCCCAACCGCGCGCCCTTTGCCTCCTTGCGGAGCGCCGCATGGGCTTGATTCCGAGCGATGCCAAGCAACCATGTACTGACTTGGGCACGCCCAGCAAAGGATCCAGCACCATTCCACAGCGCAAGAAAGGTCTCTTGGACGACCTCTTCAGCCAGGTCTTCCCGGCCGGTCAGCGTACGGGCAAACCGACCGACACGTCCTGCGTACCGTATGAACAGCTCCTGCAACGCGTCCTCCTCCCCACGCGCCACCTGGTCCACAAGCTCACGGTCCGCCGTCACACCCCCTCCTGCTCCTTACACCTTCCCGTGCTCTTCCCCAGCCACACCCTCATGGATGTGCCGGACCACCTCAGCAACCCGCCCTGCGCCAAGCACATATAGGTGGTCAAGGATGATCGAAAGGTTCAATCGAGGAGGTTTCGAGGCAAGGCATGGGCCGTCCGACCGTCCCTGCCGGTGGTCGACCGCGCGGCAAGGAGTGCTGACAACACAGCTTCTTCGGTCACCTGCGCGCACGCGCGGATCAGCCCCGCCATACACGCACCGTGCGGCGCCAGGCTTCCGTTACAAAGACCGTCACCCTCCTGCCCCGTGGAGAAGATGAGCACGAAATCACCGCTTCCCATGTCCGCGGGAGCCCCTGTGCGCGCCAGCCCCAATGCCCCGCGCCGAGCAAGGAGACTCAGCGCGTGGGCTCGAAGCGGCGCGTCCGTGGCCAAGACCACAACCACCGACCCCGCAGCGGGCCCCCGCGTGCGGGGGACCTCCGTGAGGTCGGGGTGCTTGCCCAGAAAGAGGAGATCGTCTCTGGAGCCCATGTTGGGCACGACCAACGCCCCCACCGTGTACGATCCTACCGTACACGAGGCCGTACCCACACCGGACTTGAGTTCGTAGGCCACCATCCCGGTACCCGCACCGACACAGCCTTCTTCGACCTCCGGACTTGCCGCGTCCAGAGCGGCCAGTGCGTGCGTCTCGGTAATCGGTCGCGCCTGGATCGCGGACAGCCAACCATCGTTGCACTCAAGGACCAGGGGGTTGACCGAACGTGCCCTCGGATGACGGGCGAGCGTCCAGCTGATCAGGGCCTCCGCGCAACGGAAGGTGGCCAGCGTGTTTGTGAGAAGAATCGGCGTCTCCAGCATGCCCAAGTGAGCCACCTGCCACAGACCCGTTGCCTTGCCGTACCCATGGAGCACGTCCACACCAGCGGGGAGCGGTGCACCAAACAGGTCTCCCGGAGGGACCACCGCAGTCACACCCGTGCGCACCGCTCCCACACCTTCGCCTTCCCACACTGTGGTGTGCCCCACACGTACACCGGGCACGTCAGCAATCGAGCGCTGACGACCCGGGGGTAGCGTGCCTACGGTGAACCCCCCAGCGCGGAGCGCATTCACGCGTACCTCCGATCAGCCCAGCCCGTGCAAGCGGAACTCGAAAGGGTGCGGGCGGGCCGCCAGCTGTCGTGCTTCTTCCCAACGCGCCGCCAGCCAGAGGTCGATCAATGTGTCGGGGAACACGCCATCGGCTCCCAGAAACGCACGATCCTGCTGCAGCGCCTCCAACGCTTCCTCCAAGGTACGGGGGAGCGAACGTATCTTCCCCGCTTGCTCCGGGGGCAGTTCAGAGAGGTCGATGCTCCACGGCCCCCATCCCTTCTCCCGGGGGTCGACCTTCTGCGCGACACCATCGAGGCCGGCCATCATGCACGCGGCAAATGCCAAATAGGGATTGCATGTAGGGTCGGGCACGCGGAATTCAAACCGCGCTGATCCCGGCTGCGTGACATACCCAGGTACACGCACCGCCGCCGTGCGGTTGGCAGGACCAAACGCCAGGTGTACGGGAGCCTCGAAACCCGGGAGCAGCCGCCGATAGGAGTTCGTCGACGGCGCAACCCACGACGACAGCGCCCGACCGTGCGTCAGGAGCCCCCCAATGTACTGCAGCGCCAACTCGGAAAGCCCGTCCGGACCGGCGCACAGGTTGGTGTCGCCGCGGAGCAGGTACTGATGGAAGTGCAGCCCGTTGCCGGGTTGCCTGTACAGAGGCTTGGCCAGGAAGCACGCATGGAGACCCTCTTCGGCAGCCAGATGGGCCACGAGGTCCCGTACGAGCACCGCCCAATCCGCCGACTCCACAAGCCCCCCGAACCCAAGTTCGATCTCCATGTGCCCGAGGGTACCGGCCTCGTGATGGTGGTAGCGTACGGGGATACCCCAACTCTCCAGAATACTGATCGCCTCGTCCCTCAGGCCGAGCCCTCTATCCTCTGGCCCCCCGGCGTGGTATGCGGTATGGATGCAAGGGGTCAGGTCCGCGCTCATCGACGTCTCGCCCTCCACGGGGATCACCGACACCGCCTGGGTCATGGCCGCATCGTCCACTTGGACCGAGTCGAACAGGTAGAACTCGAGCTCTACACCCAAGCGCGTACGGTCGGCCACACCCCGCTCGGCGAGGAGTGCCTCCGCACGCCGCGCCACCGTCCGCGGCGCCGCCGGCAGCCGCGCCCACCCAGGCTGGCCCATGTCGGCCATC
>PUMC01000063.1 GCA_003552425.1 Candidatus Acetothermia bacterium
CGGGATCCGCCTGTGGGCATCGGCTGAGGTGACGCTCGAGGGGAACGATCTTCTCGCCAACGGGGCGTTCGGTGTGGCGCTCGATGAGCGTCCCTGCCAGGATGTCGGTACGCCCTTCACCGGTTACCTTGCCGGGCTGGGCAACACGGTTGCCGGTCCCGAAGAGGTGGACGGAAACGCGCACGGTGCGTTCTGCCCGAAAGCGTTGCGCTTTCTCATCACCGAGGATGGCGGGATGCTCGACCGCAGAAACTGAACCGTTCCTCCGGCGCGAGCGGCTGGCCGAACCGCTTCCTTCACGGTGGGTCAGGGCGAAACGGGATGTCACGAGAGCGGTCCCGCGAAAGGAATCCATGAAGCTCATTGCCCGCCGCCTCCGTATGTCCCACGAAGCGTTCCTGAAGGCGGCGGGCGATGAGCTTCGCGACCTCGCCACCGGTGTGCTTGAGGCCGATGCGTTTTGGAGGGTGTTCGCCGAGCGAACGGGCATCGAGGTCACCGAGAACCTGTGGGCGACAGCATTCGCGCCGGTTCCCAACCCTCCTGTGATCGCTCTCCTCCAGGAACGCCGCGCGCGCTCCGTGTGGTCGCGGGGAGCAACACCTGTGCCGGGCACGTAAGCGTGATGGAGCGTCTTGGACTTCGCCGGATCTTCGACGCCGTGTACGCTTCGTATGTGCTTGGGGTTGCCAAGCCCGATGCTACCTTCTTCTTACGCATCTTGGAGGCCGAAGGGTGTGCTCCTTGCGAGGCGGTGTTCATCGACGATCTTGAGGGGCACGTTGCCGCTGCCAGGGGGCTCGGGGTACGTGCTGTTCGGTTCACGGACGCGGCCTCCCTCGCCCGCGCGTTGCGTGAAATACAGCCACGCCGTGGTTGATATGCCACCACGCCGTGGTTAATATTCATCCATGTACCGCCGGAATGTCACGGGCCGTCTGTGCGCCTCCCTGGAGGACAGTCCGGTGGTCTTCCTGCAGGGAGCAAGGCAGACGGGCAAGAGCACCCTTGTGAAGTGGTTGGCTGGGGAGCAACACCCAGCCCGCTACCTAACGCTGGATGATCCGATGGTTCTCGTTGCCGCACAGGGCGATCCAGTGGGCTTCATCTCCGAGTTCCGCGAACCGATCATCATCGATGAGGTGCAACGCGCGCCAGGTCTCTTCCAGGCGATCAAGCGGGCAGTGGACCGAGAACGCTGTCCGGGGCAGTTCCTGCTCACCGGATCAGCCGACGCCCTCTTGCTGCCGCGCGTGGGGGAGGCGCTCACCGGGCGCGTCGAGCTTGTGACGTTGAGACCGTTGTCCCAAGGAGAACTCGAAGGGGTTGTTGAGGGGTTCGTCGATGCCGTGTTCGAAGAGCACCTTCCGCTACCCGAATCTGGGGCCAACGGGCAGGGCATGGCAAGCCGTGTGGTTGTGGGTGGTTACCCAGAGATGCTGCGCCGTCGGACGCAACAGGCGCGCGAGGCTTGGCTCGACGCCTACGTAGCCCTGCTCGTCCAACGGGATATCCGCGAGCTGGCGGACATTGAGCATGCCGTCGCCATGCCTCGCCTGTTGAGGATGCTGGCTGCCCGAACGGGTTCGCTGCTCAACTACGCGCGGCTTGCGTCTGAGCTTGGACTCCCACAGAGCACGCTGAAGCGCTACCTTGCCTACCTTCAGGTCCTGTTCCTGCACCAACCCGTTCCGGCTTGGGCGGCGAACACCGGCAAGCGTCTGATGAAGTCCCCCAAGAATGCGCTTGTGGATACGGGTGTGGCTGCCGGTCTGTTGGGGGTCGATGTCGACCGGCTACGGGAGGAACGTACGTTGTTGGGGTCTCTGCTGGAGTGTTTCGTCGTCGAGGAGCTACGGAAGCAGCGCGCATGGAGCCGGACGCGTCCTGGCGTCTTCCACCTCCGCACGCACAGCCAGCAGGAAGTGGGCATCATCCTTGAGGATCGGCGGGGGCGGGTGGTGGGTATCGAGGTGAAGGCTACGCATACGGTGAACAAGCATGACCTGGCGGGGCTCAGACTCCTGCGGTCGGTGGCGGGAAAGCGTTTCGTCCGCGGCATTCTTCTCTACATGGGGGAGGAAGCGGTACCGCTGGGCGCGGATCTTCTTGCCCTTCCGATACCTTCTCTGTGGGCGCTCCAGGCCACCACCGACGGCTATGCCCGCTCAGGGAACCGGTGACCAGCTGCGCCACTGGACCGGCCGCGCGCGCTCCTCGGCCACGGTGATCTCAAGCTCGATCCAGTAGGTCCCGCGTTCGTGCGCGTCGAAGGCGTTGGCGAGCGCGTAGTAGGTTCCGTCGTACGGAAGGACGTGGGTGATTCGCGCATCCGTACCGCCAGCGCTGTCGTCGTCGACGGCCAGCACCTGGCGCCCATCGTCGTAGAGCCAGAGGAAGGCGTCGAGTTCCCGTGAGGTCATGGTCAGCGTGATGTGGTCGCCCTCCGCACCCTCGAACACGTACACGTTGTACGGCGTGTCGTCCTCGAGACGCAGGGAGCGTTCTGTCAGGCGCCCCCGTGTTGGGTAGGCGGTCGTGAGCGGCATTGCCTCGTCCCACGGGATCGCAGGTATGTGGTCACCGTGGCCCCCGACCCAGAAGAAGAGCTGTCCGTCGTTCCCTGTCACGGGGGGGAGGGCATCGAACGCACGCAGCAGTGCATCACGGGTCCCTGGGCCATCGACGTACGGGGGTACTGCGTGAAGCCAGCCCTCGGGATCGATGAGCTCCGCCACACCACCGGGCCCTGGGCCGGCAAGAACGACGATGTGCTCCGGGGAGAACCCTTGCCTGCCAAGGACCCTGTAGATGAGGTCAAGATCGTTCCAG
>PUMC01000049.1 GCA_003552425.1 Candidatus Acetothermia bacterium
CAGCGGACGAGCCGCTCCGCAAGTTCCTCGCGCCCCAGGTCCCGGCCCGCGCGCCGCGCCTGGGAGAGGAGCAACGCCGCACCGCCGGCCACGTGGGGCGCTGCGGCCGAGGTCCCGTAGAACACGGGGTAGGCGAAGTTCGTCACGCCATCGAGCCCCATGAGATCGGGCTTCACCCTGCCGTCGGCAGTGGGGCCTTGGGAACTATAGGGTTGCTGGGGCCCGGAAGGCCAGTCCGTAAGACCGATCGTCCCTACGGTGAACACCTCGGCCGCGTTGGCCGGCTCCAGGATGCTCGACCGGGCCACGTGCGGGGTGAGCGGATGCCAAAGGCTGAACAGCCTGATCCGCACTGGATCGCGCGCACGGTAAGCCCGCACGCGCACGGTGTACGTTCCCGGTTGCCCAAAGTAGTCGACGAACTCCGTGGGAGGGGCGTTGCCCGTCTGACGATTGCGCGACACGGCCACGAGGCTGCCCCGTTCGTTGTAGAGATAGAGGTCGAGGTCGGAGGCGGCGCGGGGCCACTCGTTCCAGGTGAGGGCAACCTGGATGAGCTCCTGCCCGTCCACCTTGAGCTTGAGCTCGCGGACCCCGGGGGCGAACTCGAGCCATCCATCGGGGTCGATCCGCGGGGTGCCCAGCCAGTGCCGTTGCGCGTGGTTGCCCGCCGCGTTCACCCACAAGATACCCGCTGCCTCAGCCCGGCGCGTAATGTCGGCCACGACACCGGTGCCGTCACCGAAGCTCGTGTTCACCCACCCCACGGAGTGCACGATGATGTCCACATCGTTCAGGATGCAGTCGAGCACAGCCTGAGCGAGGTCCATCTCGTTGGCAATCCGGGCCAGGTAGAGCTCCGCCTTCGGCGCCATGTTGTGCACCACTTGGGCCACCGCCGTTCCGTGACGCCCGCCTTCTTCCAGCCCTGTGCCCGTGTAATCGCGCGTCCAGGCAACGGCGTCGGGATGGATCTCCCCCATCCGCTGGATCTGCCCCAGCGAACCAAAGCCCAGGTCGATCACCGCCACACGTACCCCTTGGCCGAGGACGCCCTTGGCGTGAAACAGGCTCGCCCCAAGGAGCGTGATCCCCTCGCTCGTCAGGCGCGGATCGGGAAGGTCGAGCGCCACAGGGGCGTGCGGGCGACGGACGTACACGACATCGGGAAGCTCCGCCACTTCCACCAAACGCCCCGCCGGGATCCACGCCTTGAGAAGCCCTTCGTCGGAGGCCTCGGGGACCACCCCCAGCGCACCCAACTGCTCGACGATGACCCCCTGGGGGGCCGTGTGTTCGACCACGGCGAGCACCCGATCCCCGTCCACGCGCACACCCGTCTGGGGACGGAGCGCTTGGGGCACACCGGGCGCTTGGGCAAGGAGCCCGAAGTCGACCTTCGGGTGATCGGGGAGGTCCGAAGCCAGCGGGCCCGCACCTCCCATCAGCGCCAGGAACAGAAGGAACGTGGCCAACCCCTTAAGCACAGTACGTGCATTCCTTGTCATAGCACCGGCCATGGTAACGCATGGGCTTGGTGCCGGGGAGGGCGTCGGGCCCATCGATGTAGCTTGCGGCGAGCCGTTCACCGGTGCTGCGCCAGTGCTTCACGGCGACCTTGACACCGCCGGTTCCCCGCACCCAAAGCTCCACGTGGTAGCGCTCCTCGCCCTCAGTATCCGGGTGTTGTTGTGCCCCTCAGCAGTCTTCCATTTCGGGAACTCAGCTGGAGAGAAGGGGGAGCGCGGCCGGCCACGTGTTCGCTCGTTGGCGGGAAAGCGGGGCTCCATGCCCGCGCAACCGGCCGCCTGCCCCATCATAGCGTGTGCGGAGATGGCTTGTACACGAATGTCTTGCCTGCGCAACCGAGGGCGTGCCTGACAGCGATTGCCGCTCCCCGCACCCCGCCCCCGTAGACAAACTACCGTCGCCTGGCGCACCGATGTCCCAAGCGCTGAGGTCCGATGCCCATGCGGCGTCGTACGTCTAGGTGTTCAATCCATTACACGCTCCGCGGGGGCGTGGGCAATTGCCAAGAGCGTCCGGGAAACGGCGGAGGAACCCCGTGCGTGCGGGGTGCCGAGGAGGGGGATGAAGATGAGAGCACGAGCCAGGTTGTGGGGAGTGCTTGTGCCGATTGTGTTGTTGGCATCGATGGGTGGCCTCGCCTTCGAGGCGTACTTCTCCGATGCTGCAGGGAACAAGATCACGGAGATATGGGAGGGACGCTCCACGTACGTGGCCGTGCTCGACCCGTTCCGGGCGGCCTGTGGCATCGACAGCTTCGAGGCGTCGGTGCTCATCTTCGACTATAAGACGGGGGCCTACCTCCAGGCGACGACGCGGTTCATGGAACTCGGAGAGGGCCGGGGCGTCTTCCTGTGGGACAGGGGCGCCGTCCCTGTGGGCGACCGGTACAACTGGCAGCCCATCGCCTATCGGTACCCGTACAAGGTGGGTGATCGCTGGATCAGCGAGCTCGTCGCCTACGGGTTCGAGCACGTCACCGACATGGTGCGGGGACGTCCCAACGGCTTGTGGAGCGACGGCAACTGGGCGTATGTGGATCGGGATGTTTCGTTCACAGGGACGTCGCTCACCACTTCGATCACGCGGGAGCGCAGCGCGCCGACGATTGGGCAGAACACCGGCGTTGCCACGCGTTTCCAGTTCGGCGGCCGGGGCCTCAGCCCGCGCTACCCGTACCAGGGTCCGGAGTTCCTCGTCCGCGACGACCGGTTCGTGTACCTGCCGGGAAGGTTCGAAAGCGGGGGAACGCTGACCCTCCTCGTGCACGACCTCGTTTACGGCTTCTGGGGAC
>PUMC01000077.1 GCA_003552425.1 Candidatus Acetothermia bacterium
CTTAACTGGACCGCTGTTTCCGTGCCGGCCCTCGACTACGACACCACCTACTACTGGAGGGTCAGATATCAGGACAGCTACGGCAACTGGTCGACCTGGTCTAACGATACCTCGTTCACGACAGCGACCATGCTGCCGCCGCATCAGCCGGCTAACCTTGCTCCCGCCGATAACGCCACCGGTATCAGCATAACCCCTATCCTGATTGGTTCGCCCTTTTCTCGCCCGGAGAGCGACACTCCTCATGAAGAGCATGCCGCCTCCCAGTGGCAGGTTTCTGTCACTCCCGGCGACTATGACAACCCGGTCTTCGACAGCGGCACGGACACCCTTAACAGGACCGCTATCTCAGTGCCGGCCCTCGACTACGACACCACCTACTACTGGAGGGTCAGATATCAGGACAGCTACGGCAGCTGGTCGGATTGGTCCGATGAGACATCCTTCACCACGGCGGTATCGGGTGCCCCCTACAGGCCGGTTAACATCTCACCTGTGGACGGCGCAAACGATACACCGCTGACGCTCGTACTCAAGACATCGCCTTTCTCGGACCCCGACACAGGAGACAGCCACGCCGCCTCCTGGTGGCAGATAGCCACCATTGATGGTTTCGTCAAAGGCTCCATTGTGCTGGACACCGGCCCTGATTCAAGCAATCTGGAAAGCTTCACCCCCGCCTATGGGGTCCTGCAGGAGAGCATAACCTATTACTGGAGGGCCCGCTACCAGGACAGCTACGGCAACTGGTCGGAATGGTCGAATCCCACGA
Source organism: Candidatus Acetothermia bacterium (assembly GCA_003552425.1). Next base: position 773 of record PUMC01000077.1, read on the forward strand.
GTTTCACCACCCTTAAATCAGGAACCCCGCACCAGCCAGTCAACATCGCGCCTGTTCATGGCGCCTCTGACGTGTCATTGGCCCCCGCACTCAAATCATCGCCTTTCTCGGACCCGGATACCGGGAGCTATCACGCCGCCTCATGGTGGCAGATAGCAACGAATACTACCTTCGCTGCCGGGACAGTCATGGTGAGCAGCGGTATCGATTCATCCAACCTGGAAAGCTTCACCGCCGCCTACGGCGCCTTGCAGCAGGAGACCACCTACTACTGGCGGGTCCGATATCAAGATGGCTACGGGAACTGGTCCGATTGGTCAGAAGAGACCTCGTTCACCACAACGGCCATGCTGCCGCCTCATCAACCCATCAACCTTGCTCCTGCCGGCGGCACCATCGGTATCAGCACAACCCCGGTCCTTGAGGGTTCGGCATTCTCCGACCCCGATACCGGCGACAGCCATGAAGCATCGCAGTGGCAGGTGCGCAGTTCAACGGGATACTATGACAGTCCGGTCTTCGATAGCCAACACGATACCCTTAACAGGACGGCCATATCAGTCCCAGCTCTGGATTACGGTTCCACCTATTACTGGCGCGTCCGATACCAGGACAGCTACGGAAACTGGTCGCCATGGTCGGTAGAAACACGGTTCACAACACTGATGAGCGGCGCACCGCACCAGCCTGTTAATATGTCTCCCGTGAACGGCGCGGTCGATATTCTGCTGACGCCAACCCTGCGGGCGTCGGCATTCTCGGACCCAGACCTGGGAGACGTCCATTCCGCCTCCCGCTGGCAAATCACCAGCACCGCCGGAGATTATGCCGCCCCGGTTTTCGACAGCGGGGTGGACACCAACAGCCTTACCCAGATAACCGTGCCCGGCAACGTGCTCAGCTACTCGACCACTTATTACTTTACTGTGCGCTACCAGGACGATAACGGGAACTGGTCGGAATGGTCAGATGAGACGGCCTTTACCACCCTTTCACCACTGCCACCCAACCGGCCCATCAACCTGTCGCCCCTGAACGGCGCCACCGGTTCCAGCCTGACCCTGTCCCTGCAAGCTTCCGACTTCTCGAGCCCTGACGCCGGCGACCTCCATACCGCCTCCCAGTGGCAGATCAGCAACGCCGCCGGTGAAATCATATTCGATAGCGGCACAGATACCTCCAACCTGAGCCGCATTACAGCGCAGCCGGGCGTTCTGGACTATGCGACCACCTATCACTGGAGCGTCAGATACCGTGACCGGTACGGCCTCTGGTCTGACTGGTCACTGACAACCTTCTTTACCACCATAGGTTCATCACCTCCGAGGCAGCCCAGCAACGTCTCACCAGCCGACGAAACACCCGCAGTGATGACCCTGACTCCAACCGTGCAGGCTTCCGCTTTTTCCGATCCCGATCCGAGGGATTCCCAGACTGCAAGCCAGTGGCAGGTTGCCATGGGGCCCGATGCTTTTGCGGAGGCAATCTTCGATGAGGTATGCGAGGATACTGCCTGTTTAACACAGATCGAATTGCCGGATGGGTTGCTTACTTACGCGGCCACCTACTACTGGCGAGTGAGGTACCGCGACAGTCACGGGAACTGGTCAGAATATTCAGCACCAACCTCATTCACTATCACGTCCTCCCGGTCAAACTTCTCGGCCAAAACGACGGAAGCCAAGGCCGGTCAACCGGTCACCTTCTCGGACCTGTCAACAGGAGACATAGATACCTGGACCTGGAACTTTGGAGACGGGTCCCCGGCCGTTACCTGGACGAAAGAGACAAGACCGGAACACGGCAGAATCGTGCACATGTTCCGGGAAGACGGTGAATATAACGTTACTCTTTCTGTCAGCGGTCCATCGGGAGATGACACCAGGCTCAGGCCGGGATATGTGAAAATAGGCTCCCCTGAAGCAGAGATCGAGGGCCTCCCTATGTGGACCTGGCTGGCCGGAGCACTGGTAATCGCCCTGTTGGGACTGTTCTTCATCTTCAGGATGCGGCGGCGCTGGGCATAAGCC
>PUMC01000030.1 GCA_003552425.1 Candidatus Acetothermia bacterium
GGGGCATCGATGCTGAGATGAAACGCATCGAGGTACGTCAGAAGGATCCGAGATGAAGACGTATGAGTTTATGCGCAACGACCTTACCTCGGCGGACACCGAGACAACCATTGAGGAGGTCATCTACCTCATGGGACAATCCGGGTTGTCAAATCTGCCTGTGCTGGACGAAGACGGACGGCTGGCCGGAGTGATCTCCGAGCGCGATATCCTCCGTGCCGCCTTGCCCAGCTATTTCGACATGCTCCACTCGACAGGGGTGCTCCCAAACATCAACCAGTTGAGCACGGCTTTGGAGCAGCTGGCGAACCAACCCGTCTCAACGTTGATGGTCCGCGACCCTGTTGTCGCCCATCCCTCGCATGAGGACCTTCAGGTAGCGGAGCTGTTCATCCGGCGTGGTCTGAAGCAGATCCCGGTGGTCGATTCGGAGGGGCACCTCCTCGGGGTCGTACGACGCATCGACCTTCTCAACCAGCTAAGCCATCGTGGAGTTCTACGCACTGGATCTTGAGACCACCGGACTCGACCCTTCGCGGGACGAGATCATCGAAGTGGCCTGGGCGCACTTCCGGGATGGGAAGTTGTGCGGAACCTACACCAGCCTTGTGCGCCCGTCAGCTTCCCCACCAGAGGAGATCCTGAAGCTGACGGGCATCACCGAACAGGAGCTCGCAACGGCACCCGTACCTGCGCTGGTATTGGGGGAGGTACTGCGTACGGTGTCCGATCACATTGTGGTGGCCCACAATGTACCGTTTGATCGGGCATTTCTGGAGAAGGCGGCAACCGCACTCTGCGCACCGATGCCGTCTTCCTGGGTGGATACGCTCTCCGTGTCCCGGACCGTGTGGCCACAGGAGTCGCGTCACGCCTTGTCGGCTGTCCGGCGGAGGCTCGGCCTCGATTGCGGGCCGGCCCATCGTGCCTTGCCCGACGCTGTCGCAGCGGGGAACCTTCTTCTCCGAGCGATCGAGGAAGCCGGATGTTTCCCCGAAGGCGCGCGCCAAGCATTGGCCACGCTGCTCCCGCCCGCCCTGCATGGCATGTTGGTGCCTCGAACCACCCGCACGATCGAGGCTCCCAAGGAACACCTGCCCCCCGCACACGACCTCGACGAAGCGTTCCACAGACTCAACCTTCGTCCTGGCTGGCAGCATCGGGAGGGTCAACGGCGCTACGCCGAGACAACCTTGGCGACCCTATCCGAAGGCGGCGTGGCTTTCTTGGAAGCAGGCCCCGGGACGGGAAAGACCTTCGGCTACCTGATCCCCCTCCTGTTGGAGTTGGCAGGCGGGCGGGCCCGAGCCGTGGTCGCCACGCGTACCCGCGCCCTGCAGGAACAGCTATGGCATAAGGACCTTCCCCAGGCCCTGGCATCGCTCGCTGTCAGCGTTCCATCAGCACTTCTCAAGGGAAGGGAGAACTACGTCTGCCCGCGACAACTGGAGCATGCCCGGGGAAGGCTTTGGAGATCCGATCTCCTCAACACCGTACTCGTATGGGCACAGCGCACACGAACCGGTGATCTCGACGAGCTCGCCGCCCTGTGGGCGATCCCCGATGGACGCCGGCTGCTGTCCGCTATCCGAGACGTACCGCAGCGGTGCACGGGCCGGGCCTGTCCTTTCCGTGCACGCTGCCCCTCTCGCAAGGCCCGCGAACGCGCCCGGGAGGCGCGCCTGGTGGTGGTGAACCATGCCCTGCTGGCGGCCGACGTGGGTGCCGGAGGGGCGATCCTCGGCAATGTGCACAGCGCGGTGATCGATGAAGCCCACGCGCTGCCGGCAGCAGTCCGCGATGCACTCACGATAAAGCTCACACCGGCCACCGTTCCCACATTGCTTGGCGAGCTACGACGCGGAGGGCGGGGGCTCCTTGCATCGTGGGCTAAGGAAGTCGACACGGACCTAGCCATTCGCCTGTGGGAAGAGATCCGTACGGCCCATCGTCTTGTGTGGAATGTCCTTTCGCCCCTTATCCCTGAAGAGGCCGCACGGTATGGTCCACAGCTCGTCGCACCAGCATCTGAACCGGCGCAACGCCTTCAACACGCGCTTGCTCAGCTCTCCGAAGAGCTGGCCGCAGTTGGTGAGAAGACGGACGGTGAGACCGCCGAACTCGCCCAGGCGCTCGGGGGACAAGCCCACTACCTGGAGCAGGCATGGTCGACTGTGCTCACGCCCGTAGGCGAGAACCAGGTCTTCTGGCATGCACGGGAGGGCCCGATGCCCAGCCTCAACGCTTCCCCCGTAGAGCTCGGACACCCCCTCCGCACGGGACTCTGGTCAAGGCTGAGCGGAGCTGTCCTGACCTCGGCTACGCTCGACGGCGGCGCGGGTGTCGATCCGCTTGCCCTGGAGCTTGGGCTGGAACCCGATGATGTGCGCTGGCATCAATGGCCTTCACCATTTCCCTACGAGAATGTGAAGGCCTTGGTCGCAGGCTTCCTCCCCCGGCCCACGGAGCCTTCCTATCCTCGGGCACTGGCCGCCGTGCTCCGCCGCCTTACGCTGGAGGGAGGCCGCAGAACGTTGGCCCTGTTTACCTCGCGGCGCATGTTGGAGGCCACGCTGCACCATCTCGCGGGTGTCCACACATTGGTCCAAGGTCGCGATGGCGAGCGCAATCGTCTTGTAGGCCGCTTCCGAACTGAGGATCCCCCGGTGCTACTCATGGGCCTGGACACGCTGTGGGAAGGCGTCGATCTGCCTGGAGATCAAGTGGAAGTCGTGGTCATTGCTCGACTCCCGTTCCCCGTACCTGCAGACCCCC